>NZ_RKRG01000002.1:300000-586314 GCF_003814835.1 Methanobrevibacter gottschalkii DSM 11977 | reverse complement strand
TAATTAGTTCCTGGCCTGCAGGAACAGTATCTAAGAATTTCTCATCAACTACATGTGTGATGGATCCATCATGTTTTCTTCTGTAGTATAACTGCTGTTTAATAATGGAAAATTAGTTCCTGGCCTGCAGGAACAGTATCTAAGAATTTCTCATCAACTACATGTGTGATGGATCCATCATGTTTTCTTCTGTAGTATAACTGCTGTTTAATAATGGAAATTTTGTCTGCTTTTAATAATACATAATAAAAAAAGGGCATATCCTCAAATAAGATTCCTTCTGGAAATTTAGCATCAATACGTTTTAGGAATGATGTATTATATATTTTTTGACAAACACCAACAGACAAGTCAAAAATTGAACCTTTAAAATCATTAATGTTGAAAACAGTATTTTCAAATGATTCATCAAAGATATTTAAGTTAAACCAATCATTTTCATATGTTTTTCCAGTTTTTTCATCATAATTGATCATTTGATAGAATGTAAAGTCAGTATCTTTATCTTTTGCTTCACTGTAAGCTATTTCCAAGCCGTCGACTCGATACCAATCATCACCATCAAGATACATTATATATTCTCCCTTTGCAATATTCAGTGCTTTATTTCTACTTGCTCCAGGTCCTATGTTGTCGTGACTGATTAATTTAATTCGTTCATCTTCAAAGCTGTTGATAATGTTTAGCGTATTGTCTGTTGACCCATCATTAACGATAATTAATTCAAAATCAGTTAAGGTCTGTTTTAATATGCTGTCAATAGCTTTCCCAATATATTTCTCTTCATTGAATGCAGTTAATATTACTGAAACCTTTACCATTTTATTTACCTTCTATTTACTGTTTTTAAGTTTTCTTAAAGGTTCTGTTATTTTCCAGCTATTTGAATTAACAATTTCGTTGTATTTGGATTCAAGTGTTTCATTTTCTTTTTTGAGATTCTTATTTTTCTTTCTTAAAACATCATTTTCAGCTTTAAGTTTCTTGTTTTTATTCATTAAAGTTTGCAGTTCACCATTTAAGGTCATGTTTTTTTCTTTTAAATTGTTATATCGGGAAAGGTATTTTTTTCGCTCGTCAAATTCAAAACCAAATCTCCAGTTAAGTTCATTTATTCTTTTTTCATATATATTATCTTCAAAATAGTAATCCTGATCTTCATATCCATAATCATTTAGAATATCAATTAAAACGTCACATGAACTCTGATAATCAGTCATTGAAGATTTATACATTAATTCTTTTTTAGACAATATGCTGTCTTCTTCACATATTCCCCAAATATCTGATCCCGAACCGATGTAATCAGAATATTTTGAAGGTAAATATGGATTCACTTTAAAATGACCTTTGGTAATTGTATCATTTATAAGTAAAATGTCGAATTTTGTAGTTGCATTTAGAAATTCAAAGTATTTTAATGGTTTTTCAATGATAATATTATTTGAAATTTTTAAACTGCCTGTTGCGACTTTTAGTAATTCAGCACGTGACGTGAAAAAGTAAAGTTTAATTTTATCTTTATATTTGTGATTAAGTGCTTCAAATGCATAAAACAGTGATTCAAAATGTCTAATGTAATAATAAGTACCAAAATAAGCTATATTGATATTGTTATTGTCTAATCTGATTTCACAATCTTTAAAATTATAAAATTTTTTATCAATAGTTGGGTGAGCTTCTAACTTTGATTTATTCATTACAAATTCTCTTAACTCATTATCATAAACTGATAACATTACTTCTCTTTGATTTTCGTTTGTAAATATGATTTTATCAGCAAATATGAATGTCAGATATTCAGCCATAAAAAATGTATTGTTTGGATTGTCCAAAGCTTTAAAATCAGTATCACTGACTTCATTGAACTTTTCTATTTTCTCATTAAGCTTATTTATATAATCCGAATTATCAAGAATAGCTCTTGGATAATTTTTAATCGCACCGGTGTAGAGATTTAAAAGTAATGGGTCTGAGAATTCCGCTGTCCATTCAGCATTCGGATTTTTAAATTTATATTCCAAAGCTAAAAAATGGTTTGAATAAATATAAGATCTGCTATAAACTTTTTTATAGTTTTTTTTAATGGCTTTTAGTCCTAAATCAATATATTTAAAAATAAATGGAATATAATCCGGTTTAGTTTTAATGTCTATTGGAAATCTGTTATTGATATGTTTATTTATTATTTCATTAAAATCAGAAGATTCATCATAAGCACTTTGAATAACATCAACATTAAGATTTTTTTCCATAATTTTTCTTGCAACTACTAAACCACTGGTTTCTAAACGTGGAGGAAAATAGTAAGAAATAACAAGATAGTCCACATCATTATTTTCCATATTTGACAAGCTATCACCATTACTAATAAATTACTGGATAATAACAATTAAATTTTTTGGAAATTAAATAGGTATGGTGATTATTCTGTTTGATTTTAAAAAAGAGATTATTTAGATTAAATTAAAAAATTTAATCATTAAATTTTCCAAGGAATTCTTGCATTCTTTTATTATTGGATGTGAATACTTCTTCAGGTGAACCTTCTTCAACGATTACTCCATTTTCCATGAAAATAATTGAATCAGAGACTTTACGGGCAAAATTCATCTCATGAGTAACAATGACCATTGTCATATTATCTGCAGCTAACTGTTTTATTACAGCTAAAATTTCTCCAGTCAACTCAGGATCAAGTGCGGAAGTTGGTTCATCAAAAAATAAGATATCCGGATTCATTGCAAGTGCTCTTGCAATTGATACTCTTTGCTGCTGACCGCCGGATAATTCACAAGGATATGCATCTTCCTTATCTTCAAGACCCATTTTTTTAAGCAAATGACGTGCATGATTGAAAACTTCAGTCCTATCCCTTTTTTGAACTCTTAGAGGAGCATTCGTAATATTTTTAATAACTGAATGATGTGGAAATAAATTAAAATCTTGGAAAACCAATCCGAATGCGCCATCAAAATTGATAATTCCACTGTCTTCCTGTTCAAGATCGGTAATGCATCTAAGCAATGTTGATTTACCTGATCCGGATGGACCAATAATGGACAATACCTCACCTTTGTCTACATTAAGGGAAATATCCTTTAAAACAACATTATCTCCAAAGCTTTTTTTAAGGTTTTTTATTTCAAGTAAACTCATTATATCCCTCTAGTCATAATAATCTAATCTATTTTCTAAGTGTTCCATTACAAATGCAACTATTACATTAAATACATAGTAGAATATACCGGCAACGAGTAATGCAGCAATTGATGCATCTGCAGCTGCAATCTGTTTTGCAACAGTAAACATTTCTGGAATTGCAATAACAAATGAGAGGGAAGTATCCTTTACAAGAGTAATTACCTCATTAGTTATTGAAGGAAGAACTATTTTAAATACTTGTGGTAATACGATTATGAAAAATGTTTCAAATTTATTATATCCTAATACCTGAGCCGCTTCGTATTGTCCTTTTGGAATAGCTTCAATTCCACCTCTATAGATTTCAGCAAAATACGCAGCATAGTTAATTGTAAATGCAATAATGACTGCTATAAATCTATAATCTGCAGATAGACTCATACCAAACACATAATACGGTGCGAAAAATACAATAATTAATTGTAACATTAATGGTGTACCTCTCATTATTGAAATATAAATCTTCATTAGCCATCTTAATGGTGCAAATTTACTCATTCTTCCTCCGGCTACAACTAAACCGAGAGGAAGAGAGAATAATAATGTAAGTAAAAATATTTCAACCGAAGTAACCATACCTCCGAGCAATTGTCCAATCACGTTACTTAATATCATTTATTAAATTCTCCCTTCAAAACTAATAATTTTATGGTTGGATTAAAGCATCTTCAGAGATACCATACTTTTGTGCGATTTTAGCAACAGTACCATCTTTAAACATATCGTCTAAGGTAGATTGTACTTTGTCTTTTAAATCAGTGTTTCCTTGTTTGAATCCAATACCATATTTTTCACTGGTAATGGATTCTTTTAGGATTTGGTAATCACTAGTAGCGTTTTTATTTTTAATATCGTATTCTGCAACACCAATATCCATAGCAATTGCATCACAAGCACCGGATTCTAAATCCATGAATGCAGTATTGTAATCAGCAACTTCAGTTAAAGTTCCAAAAGTATCAGCTAAAGTTTTGTTATCTCCTTGAAGAGCAGCTAAAGCTGAGGAATCTTTTTGTGTTTCAACTATTTTACCTTTCAAATCAGCCGGAGTGTTGATTCCGGAGTTGGATTTAACAACAATTATTTGTTTGTTGTCAAAGTAAGGGTTAGACCAAGTGTAGTTGTCTTCTCTTCCATCCATAGTAAATCCATTCCAGATGCAGTCAATAGAACCAGAATCTAATTCTACATCTTTAGCATCCCAGTCAAT
Source organism: Methanobrevibacter gottschalkii DSM 11977 (assembly GCF_003814835.1). Taxonomy (NCBI): domain Archaea; kingdom Methanobacteriati; phylum Methanobacteriota; class Methanobacteria; order Methanobacteriales; family Methanobacteriaceae; genus Methanobrevibacter; species Methanobrevibacter gottschalkii. The sequence goes on along the minus strand of NZ_RKRG01000002.1, from coordinate 581,900 downwards.
TGGCTGGGCTTTGAATGTCCAGTTGTTTCTTTCACAAACTTCTTTTGCTAAATCTAAGTCGAAACCAGTGTAGTTTCCACTATCGTCTTTGTATCCATATGGTGGGAATTCTGCATCAAAACCAACAACGAAAGTATTATCATCATTTGATGAATCACTTCCTCCCATAAAATCAAATAAACCTGCGCTTACAGTAGAACACATCATTAAAGATATAACTACTAAAGCTAAAATAAAACCTATCTTTTTATTCATTAAAAACACCAGTATTTTTTATAGAATAGAGAAATTCTAATCTACAAATAAATTTTTGTTTTTGATATATTTATGTATTTATATTAAATTTAGCAAAGCATAGGTTTATTATTATCAATTGATGTAGTGAAATAAAATTTCATTGTTCTAAAATAATTATTTCAAGATTTGGATTTGGGATATTTCTATTTTTAATGTGCACCATTTATATTTCTTAAACCAGGTATCTTATCAAAAATCCATAAAATAAACCATGAACTACCTATTATTGCAATCATCATTATTGGTAACCATATAATCGGATTAAATGTGAATAATATTTTATATTCATATTTAAGGAAAAACAACGGATTATAATGGGCTAAATAAATACCGTAGCTGAAAGTGCTAATTGAAAATATTATTTTAAACATGAATGAATCTTTAAAGAATAAATAAATTCTGTTTTTAATCGATTCAGGTTTATTGCTACTAACCAATGCAAAATATCTTATAAACATGAATAATCCTGCAGACTGCACTACAGTAACAATAGTTTCATATTTATAATAGAGTAACTTATTTTTTAAGATGCACATTGTAATTGTATAATCAATGTTAATGAATGTGAATGTTAGAAATATCAGCAATGAAATCACTAATAACTTTGAATCGGACAATCTGAATTTCTTATTGGCTAAATAGTAACCCAGTACAAAATAACCTAAATATCCTGCAAAATAGCTTAATTCAAGTTGATGAAAAGGATACTGCCCGATTGTGTTTAAAAACATCACTCCTCCCCAGATCAATAAAAAGTATTCTACACCTCTCATATCATATTCTTTAATAAACGAATTTATAATCGGAATGAACAGATAAACACCTAAAATCATCCAAACAAACCAAAAGTTAGAATCAAAGTACATTTTTATAAAATTAGCAACAGTTGCAACCTGACCTTCAAATAGAATTTTGCTAATCGGAAATATCATCGCCCAAAATAAGAATGGAACCAGAACTCTAGAATATCTTCGTTTTAAGAAATCTCCAAGTTCATAATCCTTATTTAAAAGTAATGCACCACTTATCATCAGAAATAATGGAACACCAATAACACCAAAATCAATAAACTGCGAAACAAAGCACATATTAAAGCTGCCGGCAGGGGAATTTTGAAAAAATGCTCTTGTAACATGAGCCAAAACAACTAAAATAATAGCCAATGCTCTGATAAAGTCTAAATAAAAAATTCTTTTTCTACCATTAACCACTTTATACATGAATATCACTAATTTTTATAAATCCACTCATAAGTTCTCATACAATTATTTCTATCTGTGTATTTGAAGAAATCATCCACCCGTTTCCTGTATAAATCTTCCATAACACAATCATTATCCAAATAATATTTAATTTTATTAACAATATCATCCTCATTTTTAATTACTTCACCAAAACCCATGGACTCATAATTGAAATAACCATTTTCAGAATCAAAATGATAATCATTTGCATATTGGTAAAATATCAAGGGTTTTTTAATATATGCAAAATCAAAGAAAATGGAGGAATAATCTGTAATTAACAATGCTGATTCATTGAATATTTCCTGATACTTTTTAACATAATCTATAATAACATGATTATTCTTATCAAACAAATCAATAAATTTGTATAGGTTTGGGTGAGGTTTGAATATAATCTCATAACCTTTTTTTCCAGCATATTCTATAAATTCATTATTGTTGATTAATGAATTCCATCTTTTAAAATATTCTGAATTTTTCAAATCCTCTTCATTTTTAATGTAATTTCTCCAAGTTGGCATTATAACAATCTGTTTTTTCGCATTCTCACCATTTAAATTATCATAACGTGTGAAACCTAAGGTTTGAATAATATCTTCATCATAATTATAACCGACATCTAAAAATGATTTCTTTTCTAAATCTGAGGTTGTTGAGATTAATGATAAATTTCTATTAAATTTATGCAGCCAAGAGGACACATTATCTTTTGTAACCCCATGCTGCAGGAAGTAAACATTCGGATAAAAACCTGCAAACATTGTAATATTTTTACTAAAAAATGGATTATATAATGAAACAGCAGGTTGAGATGTGATAATCTTTTGGGAAAATAAAAATAGCAGCTTATGTTTAAATGATCCAAATGCAATGACATTCTTAAAGCTTTTGGACAATCTTTTAAAGTCAGAAGCATTTTTATCTAAGACATAATACTTATCCACATCATCTTTTTGGTTTAGAGCATATTTAAATAAATGTTCCCCATTATCATCTGCAAAGTCCTGCCTATCCATAAACATCCAGATTTTCCTGTTTTTCCAAAATGGATATAAAAGCATTATCAAAGTCCTGTAAAATATGCCTCCTCTATAATATTGCGGCCTCTCTTTAAGTATTTGAAAAATGGCTCTTAGGTCAAATTTGTATTTGCTTTTTGCATTTAATGGCATGGAATAAAATGAGTTGTCTTTAAGTAAAACCAACATGTTCTCTTTAACTGAATAATGCGAGAATTTAGATAAGTTTGAATATTTCCTTGGAGAAATCTTATTATTCCAAATTACATATTCTGAATTTTCGTGATATACTGTTCTAAATGAAATTTTTTCTATTTTTTTTTCGTTTATAGGAATTTTAAAGTCAAAATTGTAACTAAATATCCATGGATGGGATAAAAAAGTAACAGTTTTACGATTGGTTGTTGGATATTCCACGAATTTACCTTTATAATATTTTACATCACCATTTTCATCTTTTAAAAGTGCTTCAACAGAAATATTGTCGGAATAACAAATGCTTTTCAGATAACCGGATAAATTTAAAATTCCTTTTTTTATCTCAATAACATCAAAATGCAATTTCTGGTTATGCAAATTAAGCATTGAATAATTTTCAGTTTTAAAAAACACTTTATGCTGACTACAATCAATAGCAAATGATTTATTTTTAATAAATAATAAAAATGAAATTACAAAATTGTCCAAGAAGTTGTTTGATTTTATAGCTTTTTTAGAAACATTCTTTAAGACTGCATCCATCAAATTCCAAAACTCATTTAATTTATTCAAATCAGTACTGATTTGACTTAAATCCTCAATTCTAACAATATATTCCAGCTCTTTTGCAACAATGTGCTGTAAAAACTCAGGATTTTTATTCAAATTATCATCAGCATATTGCATTATATTATTCAATAGTTTTAATTTTCCCATTACATTTCTATAGTTTATATTTTCACTAAACTCACTTTCAGGATTATGATAACAGAAAATATCCTTAACAAATCCAAATTTATCATCGTCGATTAATATTTTAGAAGTTACGCTGATTCCGTTTTCATCAATATTTTTATCTTCAAAATAATAGTCAGTTCCACGAATAAAAGAAGCATAAATCGGCAGGTGAAAATAATAATTGAATTCTTTGTTATTTACTTTATTGATATCAATTAATCGATTTTCGGATAATGGTGTTTTGTATATAATGTTTTTATAAATCGGATCAAATAAAGCTATGGAAACTAAATTAATATCCGTATTGCTGTTAAATAAATCATTAACTGTTTTTAAGCAAGATTTATCAAAGGTATCTCCTGCTTTCATAAAATTAATAAATTCACCACTAGCATGTCTAAGTGCAAAATTCCTTGAATTTAAATTATCCTTATTTTCCAAAACTAAAATGTTGTTTGGATATTCAGTTATATATTCATCAATGTCTGATGTAAGTATATTACTATCTTTAATAATTATCAATTGAACATTTTGCCTGAAATCCAATTCTTGTGAAATAATTGAATCAATAGAATCTTTATATCCCGATAGGTTTGAAACAATAATTGAAAACTTGAAATTATCCGCCATATTAATCTCCATAATTTAATGCTTAATTAACCAGTCATATATTCTTTTAGAGTTATTTCTATCATGGAATCTGAAAAACTTAGCTGATCTTTGCTTGTACTTGTCTTCAAGAACAGAACCATTTTTCATATAGAATTCAATCTTATTAATCAACTCTTCTTGTGTTTTTATAATTTCACCAAATCCCATTGTTTCATAATCGAAATATCCCTTTTCATAATGGAAATTTTCAAAGTCCTGAGTCTGATAGTAAATCAGCGGTTTTTTTAAATATGCAAAATCAAAAGCAATTGATGAATAATCTGTAATCATGACTGATGATTCACTTAACAATGTTGAATATGATTCATTAGAAATTCTAAATTCATCTGAAATATCAAATAAATCCAGATATCTCCATAATTCTGGATGTGGTCTAAAAACTAAAGAATATCCGTAATCACGTGCTAGTTTAATTAATTTTTCATTATTTAAAATGCTATTGATATTATTAAAATACTCGGAATTAACGAGTAATTGGGGATCATCCAGATCACGTCTCCATGTGGGAACAAATAATATTTGTTTATCAGCATTATTAACTAAATTATCGTATCTTGGAAGACCTAAAAGTTGTATTCGTTCAGTATCAAAATTATAGTTAGTATTTGCAATTGACTCCCACTCTGCTTCAGCGCTTGTAACAAATAATGATAAATTATAAATATATTTTCTAATCCAGCTTGATAAATCATGTAAGATAATTCCATGCTGGATGAAACACTCATCATGCAATAGCACACCATTATATAGAAACTGATTACTTCTTAAAAAGGGATTTAAAATAAACTTATTTACTTGTGATGAGATTAACTTATCTGAAAATGTGAATAATAACTTATGTTTTAGGGATCCGAAAGCAACAATATTCCCACATTCTCTATTTAATCGTTTATAATCCGGCGAGTTTTTATTTACAACAAAATACTTATTAACATCATCCTTCTGTTTTATGCAATATTTGAATAAATACTCTGCATTATCATCTGCAAACTCTTTTCTATCTCCCATGAGCCAAATTTTCTTATTTTTCATATAATGAAATAGCGCTAAATATATTGCTTTATAACCAATAGTTTTAATTTTATTTTTCGCTGTACTTTGAAGTATTTTTTTAATTGAACTAAACTCAAATTTAAAAACTTTCTTTAATGAATAAGGCATTACTAAAAATGAATTTTGTGTAAATAATACAATTCTAGAATCTTTAATAAAATAATGGCTAAATTTAGATAAACTAGCAAATTTTCTAAATTTAATATTTGGCATTACAGTAATTCCAGTTTCTTTCTCGGAGTAAGTATATCTAAATGATATTTTACAATTTTCACAGTCAGAAATTTGAATATGGGCATCAAAATTATAGCTATATACCCATGGAACGGATAAAAACTTTTTAACTTTACGTTCAGTTGTACTGTAGTCAATAAATTTAACGGGAATGATTTCAGTTTCACCATTTGCTTCTTTTATAGCTTCAATACTGATATGATCATATTCACAGTAACTGGTAATACTTCCGGAAAAATTAATGTAATCTTCCTTGATTTCAATAATATCCAACCAAAGGTTCTGTCTTGTCAATACATTTAAAACATAACTGCCGCAGTAAAATATAACTTCATTTCCATCCACATCAATATGAAAATCCTTATTTTTCAGATATAATAAGAAATTTTGTGTATGCTGATTAATAAAAATATTTCCTTTAATATTGCTTAAACTGATATGATTCAGAACTTTATTTATGTAACTGTATGCATCACTAGCAGTCATATTGTCAATTAAGATATCGTCAATGTCTTCAATTTCAACAATGCTTGCAAGTTCAATAGCTATTTTATATTGGATGTAATTCGGAATATAGCCTAGCTGTTCATTACAGAAAGTGTAAATGGAATCATAATAGTGTTTAAATTGATTTAATGTACTTTTATTTTTAATTAAATAATTGGAACTTGATTTTTGAACTTTTGGTTGTATAACAAATCCTATTTTGGAATTAATTAGTAGTTCATCAATAAATAATAAATCAGATTTTTCATATGGATTTATATCAAAATTAACATTAACGCTCTCTTTTTTAATAAAAAATGAACTTAAAATAGAATTAATAACTTCAGGATATTGGGATATATCAATAATCTGATTTGATTTTATAAAGCTATAGTCAATTGAAAATTTTTCCCTACCTTCATCTACACGAATGCCAACAACATCTGATGAAGTAACTTTACTAAAAAATGAATTTACTTCACTTAATGTATCATTGGATAATATGTCTCCACTATTTAAAAAATTAATATATTCTCCTTTTGAATGATTCAGACCTAAATTTAGTGATTCAGCCATATCTTTTTCATCATTTTCTACTATGAAAAAGTTTTTGGGATATTTTTTCTGATAGTTTAAAGCTATTTTATGATTTTTATCGGATCCGTCATTGATAAAAATTATTTCAACTTTTTTAAAATCATATTTTTGATTTATTACGGATTTAATTGAATCTTCAATACAATTCTCGATATTATATAATACAATTGTAAAATCATAATCTAAATCACTAGTACTGTTTATAATATTCATAAAAATTACTCATTAAATTATACAATTATATATTTTTATTTGTTGCATTATTTAAAAATAATGTATTTGAGGAAATATTTATGTATCTTTGTTAACTTTTATGAATAAATAATTAATTCATTAATAATTATAAAAATCCGGTTGATTTAACTGAATGTTTTAGGTGGGGTAAACTATATTAAAAAAAGATAAAAATGGAGTGTGAACTCCAATCAGAAATATCCGTCTGTCACTTCGAATGAAACATGATTTGCAGATTCTTTTAAAAATAAAGTTCCATTGAATTTTGCATGAGCAGTATAATTTCCATTTTCAAGGCCTAGTATTTGTATTTGACCGATTCCAAGTTCATCTGTAGTTGCATTATAGTTATGAGCCCATCCGGAGTCATCTAAAATTTTCAAATCAATAGCCTGATTTGGAATTCCGTTTCTATATAAATCTTTAAGTTGAACTGTAATAATGTCTCCATTGTGTATAGTGTTTTGAGTAATTATGTCAACTTTTGTTTCTTGTGTGTTTAAAGAGATGTATGCAAAAGATCCAATAGCTATTATAAGAAGTATGCTAACTACAATTGCAATCTTTTTTAAATCCATTTATATCCCCTTATTTGTTGTGAACTAATAATACATCAATTTCTGAAAGTTTAAGAACTTTTTCAGCTACACTTCCGATTACAAATTGATGAATTCCACTTTTTCCTGAAGCAGAAATTACAATTAACTCAGCACCTTCTTCTTTAGCAGTATTGGTAATTGTTTCAGCTGGAAAACCATATTTTGTAATGGTTTTAATATTGTAATTTTCAGGAAACTTATTTTTCATTTTTTCAACAACATCTTCCGCTTCTTCAAAAAATGTCTTATTAAGTTGTTCAATGTCTTTTCTTCTTTGAAAAGCGCTGGTTGATAATTTGGGAGCAACAGATAAAATTATTATTTCACCATCTTCATTTATTAATCTGGTTACTCTGTCAATTTCCTGATCTGCATACCCTGATCCGTCAGTTGGCAATAGAATTTTTTTATACATTTTAATCCCTAGATATCTTTTTTATTATTAAATATTAATTTTTATCTGTAATTATAAAAATATTATCTTTTTAGTTTAATGAAGTTATTTTTTAAATAATATTTATTTTATTTATTTTTCAAATTTCAGTTTACAATACCTATTTTTTAAGGATATTTTTTCATTTATAGCATTAATTATATAATTTTGGTATGTTAAATAACTATTTATTTAACTAAATTTATTAATCAATTTTTGATAATTTAGACCATTCTTCTATTTTTTTAAATCCAACAGAAGTGTGCATTTTTGTTGCAGATGGAATGTAATAGTATGAAAAAACACGTTTATTTTCAGATTTTAATTGATGACAAAGAGCAGATAATGTTCCTTTAGAAAATCCTTTTCCTCGGTATTGTTTTGAAGTAATCACACCACCTATCACTGCAAATTCTGGAAGTTCAGCATAGGTACCAGCATGACAGATAATTTCATTATTAATTTTATCACGTAAAACAAAATTACGACCAAAATTACTGGTTTTTCTTTCATAATACTGTGAAAATAATGAATCATATCCATAGGGTTTTCCAATATTTTCATCTTCTGAAACTAATTTGACAATTTCTTCTAATTCAGATATTGGTGCTGAATATGCATGGACATTTGGTTCAAAAATCAATTTTTTTAACTCACCAACTATTCCAGTTTCTTGTTTATAATTGGGTAAAAATTCATTAATTTTATTAATAATTGGTTTAATTGAAAATAATGTTTTAACATCTTTTTGTTTAATAAATTTGACGATTTCTTCAATTATGAGATCTTCAAATTTACTATAAATCTGGATTCCATTATAGTATTCACTAATTATGGCACAAATTTTATCATTATTATACTGAATCCAAACATTAAAATTATCATCATCCAAACCATATTTTTTTAAATCGATGAAAATATATAAACATTTTCCATAATCTTCCCCAATATAATTAAATACAGTTTTAATATTGTCATTTGTACATTCGATTATCATATAACTCTATTCACTATCTTTATTTATTAATTAAATATTAATTCTGAATTTATCAATTTTTTTAGTTAATATCTGTTTTTTTCTTAAATATTCACATGTTGAATAAGAATAGTTTAAAGCAAGACATTTATTCATAATACTTCGATATTATTTTCTTCATATGCTTTAATAAGTTTATTCTTTTGTGTATATATTATGAATATTAATAATATTATCACTTTGAATTATTTATCTAACAATTAATATTCAAATTATTCAACGAAATATTTAAGTTTGTTAATTTCGTCTATTTTATTAATTAATTTTTCATTGTTTTTTAATAATAAAAATTTTCTAATTAATGAATCAGTTTTTTCATCAATAGAAAAGGTCATACCTTTATTAGCATACTTTTGTAATTTTTTAATAATTGGATTTAAAATAATTTCCATTTCTTCAAATTGAGATTTATCATTTAAATCCAAACTTAATAAATAATCGATATTTTCTTCAAAAAAGTCAATATATTTAATTTGAGAATTAGTCATTTTAACTAATTTCCAAACATCATCAACACATTTTTTTTCTCTGCGAACTTTAAATCTCCCCCAAACCAATTCTTCATGAGTAGACCGAATTTCATCTAATAAATCTTTTGTTTCATTAATAATCTTTTTGTAACCTATTTCAGTATCAACAATTGCATTTTTTCTTTCTGGTTTAAGCACAACATTTACATTTTCTATATTTCTACCGTAAATTTGTTTAAAATAGTTATCTGTATCTTTAGGATAATTTAATTCTATATTGTCCACTTTGTATCTTGTAAGTTCTTTAAAATATTCTGAATTAATTATTTTTTTTCCAATTCTTACTTTGGAATAGTTTTGAATATCATCCCAATTATCAATGTATATTTTATTAAAAATTTTATCAGGATATTTTTTTCTAAAACCAGAAATATTGTAGATATTATTTAATAATGAGATACCTATTTTTATAGGCAAGAATTTTTTGTTTATAATCTTCTTATTTAAAAATTTACGAAATTTATATTCTTTATATATTTTAGAATCCATTATCTTAATTTTTTCATCATCTAATGTAACGGATTTGATGATTGGATAAATACGAATATTGATTCCATGATGGAGATTATTATTTAAGATAATCATATGGTAATCAGTTGTATTTTCATTACCATAAGATATATACAATGGAATATATTTTGGATTGGTAAACATACTTTCAACATAACGATTAGGATTATTTTGTTTTTCAATAATATTGCAAAAACGATTAATATCCCCTAATGTCATAGCAACTGAAACGTGAGCATTATTATTTTTTATTGTATGATTAACATAAGCATTAAAAGCATTTTTTCCGACAAATATATATTTTAAATCATTTTTAGAACATATATCATCAATTTCTTGAAGTAATTCTAATTGAATATCTTGTTTTGATTTCATTAATTTTCCTCCTCAATTAATTCACGTTCCATTTCCATACGGCTAATTCCACTTTCGTCTTCAACTTTTTGCCATATTAATCCATTTCTAGTATTTAAAATAGATTTTTTATAAAGTTCTAATGATTCATTTTCCTGGCCTAATTCAGATTTAGCTTTTGCTTGTATAGCCATTGTCTCTCCATCAAATGGATATTTTTTTAATATTTCATTACATAAATTATTAATATCTTTATAATCTTTACTAGATTTTGCATTAATTTCTTTAATCCATAATTTTGCTCTATAAATATCTAATAAATCTGAGAATATGCCGTCATATTTATCAATGATACTTTGAACTAATTCTTCATCTTTATTATCATATCGAGCTATTGATAATTTCCTACAAAATTCAACTTCATTTTCAATAGTTATTAACTCTTTAGTAAGTGGAGATTCATTTAATTTACGAATATTTAAATATTTATTTATTTGATAATATTTTCCTTGTTTCAATAAATTTAATAAAAATGTTGCAAGATTTTTATCTGTAATTGGAACAAAAATTTTAAATTTTTGCACTTCATTCATTGATTGCAAAATTGAATATTCCTCAAATCGTTCAGATAATTCTAAATAATCTCCATTTTCTAATAATGAACGCAATAACTCTTCATTTTCTTTTAAATTATTTTTGAAATGCATGCATCCAACTTGGACTTTTTCTTTTGCAATTAACATTCGTACTTTTTCACGAACATTATATAAATCTACATTATTTCGTTTATTAATCTTAAATTTTTCAAATGCAGAATCACGATTTATTTTATGAAGATATTTATCAGTATATTCTTTGAAAGAGATATTATCATATTTTATTCCACCATGAACAATTTGTTCATCAATTTCAGGAATATACATCCAACTATCACCATAAGCAATTCTAAGAATACCTTCTGGATGTTTACCAATCGGAAATTCTTTACCTTCAAACAGTCCCATTTGTCCTTCCTGGAAAAGTTCTTTATCATAAATATAATCTTTTGTTCCCCAACACATACAATATTCATCACAATCTTCAATTGAGTATTGCTGCAATGTATTTTCAAGTTCGTTCAATACTTTTTCTTCACCTTCTTTATCTATTCTATCACAATACTTTTTATAGAGCTTGTAATGTTTTTCCCAATCTTCATAAGTAGCATGTTTATTTACTATAAAATAAGGTGAAAGTAATTCTGTATAAACATGTAATAAATCAAGGTATTTTTGTTTTTCTTTCTCGCCACGAGGAATAGGATCAAAAATAAATATTTCTAAATGTTGTCCACATGCTTTTCCAGCTAATGCTTGGTTTCTGTACATTGTTGTTGTGGTATCATTGATATATCTTGGAAGTGGATTGGAATAATATGGAGTATTTTCTTTATAAACAAAAGAACGGCCATTAGGAAGAACATCTTTTTCTGTTTCTAAAATATGTCTTAATTTATTCCAATTCTCCCTTGTAATATATAAATCAATATCATCATCCCATGGCATAAATCTATGATTTCTAACTGCACCTAATGAAGCACCAGCTGCTAAAAGATATTTGATATCATACTTTTTACAAATTTCATCAAATTCAACAAGTAATTGAAATAAATTTTTCTGTATGGAGTTCATATTACTCAATTAACTCTCTCCATTATAATTTTTTGATTATTTCAGATATTGCTAAAATTAATTCTTCACAATCTTCAATAGATTGGTTTCCAACATGTGAAACACGAAACATTGATTTAGCAAAGTTACCACCACTTGGATTAACAACAAATCCATAATCTTCAATTAATCTTTTATATACTAAGTCAGCATTATTTTTTGGGAAAATTATAGGTGTAACTGCATTAGACAGTGGATATGAAGGATATTCAAGTCCAATTTCATTAACTCTTTTTCTAAAGTAAGAAGCAATATCATTTGTATGTTTTATAATGTTATATATGCCTTTTTTTTCTAAGCGTTTAATCATATCTTCAAGCTCAATAATAACTCGTACAGCTGGAGTAAAAGGTGTTTGTCCACGTTCAGCATTTTTTAAATAATCTTTAAAATCAAAATAGATGGATTCTGAATCAATAACTTCTACTCTTTTTAACATTTTTTCACTTAAAGCTACTATTGATAAACCTGGAGCTAATGATAAAGCTTTTTGAGAACTTAAAATAACAGCATCAATAGAATATTTATCCATATTTACTTCATCGGCTAAAAAAGCACTAATGGCATCAACAACAAAAACTAAATTATTTTTTTTACAAACATCAGATAACATTTTTATATCATATAATTGACCATTTGATGTTTCATCTAAATTTACAAGCAAACCAGTAAATTTACCATTATTTAATTTATCTTCAATCATTTCTCTAGTTAATGTTTCACCAAAAATAATATTAACAGATTCATATGGAATCCCATGTACATCACATATTTGAGTAAAACGATGACCAAATGAACCTCCATTAATAATTATTAAATTATCTTCTTTTGTAAAGCAGTTCATAATTGTTGCTTCCATAGCACCTGTTCCTGAAGATGTTAGTAAGATTATTTCACCATTTTTATTAAATAATAATTTTTTTAATCCTTTATTAATAGATAATATGATATTAGAAAATTCATCATTTCTAAAATAAGGTACTTGTTTTCCACCAATTTTTAATGTTTCCGGATACATTTCAACTGGTCCAATAGTAAATAAATGTTTCATATTCAATCTCCATTATTGTTCTCAATTTTTTTAACTTGTTCTAAAATTTTAACAATTTTTAAAGATTCATCTTTAAAAATACTTCTAGTATCAATACGATTATTATCTAACATTCTGGATAACTCACGTAATAGATATTTAAATCCATTTCCTTCAAAATTTGTATTATATAACTGTATTTCCTGTGACTCTGGATAATGAATTTCAAAGTTCCTACTTCTCCACCATTCGCCTTTCATCCTAATAGTTCCTTCAGTCCCGATAATCTCTAATTGATTATCAACACGAATTTTATTTCCAACATTAATAATTGATCTTCCATTAGAATAAACAAAATTCATTGATGCAAATTCAATATCTTCTCCATCTTTTTTTACAATGAAATCATACTTTTCATAATCTTGACCCATGATTTTTAACATAGGTAATAATGTATAAACACTTAAATCATAAAATAAATTAGGACGATTTATATCAATTTTAGAAATTGAACAGTTAAAACTTAATATATCTCCAATTAGTCCACCTTGTGTCATCCATAACAATTGATTAAATACATAAATATGCACCATTTTAATATTTTCCATTAAAATTACATTTTTTTGTTCTGCTAAGTGTATTAGTTCATCTAATTCATTATAATTAAATGTTGCAGGTGGGTCATATATCACATGTTTACCTGCATTTAAAGCTTTTTGAATATAATTGAATCTTTTGGAGATATTGCAACGAACATAAATAATATCGGATAATTCTAACAATTCTGAAAATTCTTCACATGAATTTTCTAAATGATATTTCTCTTGAAATTTATTTTTAATTTCTTCATCTTCACAAAAAATATTTTTTACTTCAAATCCATTAACCAATTTTGCTTCATTGATAATTTGATTATCGTCAACAAAATCACAAACAATACCTATAGTATATTGATTAAATGTTTCTTCACGGATTTGTGTACTTGAGATACCTTTAGTTCGCTCAAGATAAATCATATTACAATATTTAGATAAATGATCAAATTTTCCTTTCCAATCATCACCAATTACAAAAGAATCAATATCATATTTTATTATATCGCCAATTTTTTGTCCAAGATATTCTTCAACAATTATTTCATCTGCAAAACCAGTTTTTTGAACATTTTCAATTCTTGTTGCAAGAGAATCATTAACATTTAATTTTCCACGACCTATATCATAATTTTCTCCAGTGACTCCTACAATTAAGTAATCACCGTACATCTTAGCTCTTTTTAATATGTTATAATGTCCTTTATGGAATAAATCAAATGTTCCATATGTAATAATTTTCTTCATTATTATCCCCTATCATGTATTAAATATATAATATATTTTTTAAACTATTAATAATTATCATAGAAAGAGCCAGTCCAGTATATATTTTTTAAGCTTGTTATCATGTGAATTTTCTTTTATATTACTAGGTGTCCGCCAAAAATCTAAAATTAATTTTTAAAACTAATTAAAAATACTTCAATTCAAAAACAAAGAAAAATTTGTATCGAAAAAATTACTTTTGGTGAACACTCTACTGTTTTTTTATTGTTTGTGAATAATAAGATCATTCGTGAATTCATATTTATTTTGTGTGGTTTTTCATAGTATATCCCTAAATTTTTAAGTAATATTAGTATTAATCTGCAAAGTCCATTATATCTACTAAATTATTGATTTATTTTAAAGTATCTGCTAAAAATAAATTGACTATGCAAAATTTTCTTTATTTACAATTGGATCAATCTTTGCATTTATCAAAAATTAATTTTTGAGTTTTGCTAAACACTCTTAAGAATAAAAGAATGATTTTGATAATCAAAATATTAAGTTTTAATATTTAATACTAATTATAAAAAATATTTTCTTTAAGAAAACTTGCAAATGCATTACCATATTGGCCATAAGTGAATTTTGAAAAATGTAAATTATCTGATGTAGTATATGGACAGTTTTCTTGATTAACAATATTATAATCTCTTGTTTTAAAATTATATAATGTTAAAAAGTTATTATTTTTCCATTTATTGTACTGTTTATTTAATGCATTTTGATAATCATTCAATGTTAAACCAATTTTATTTTTGGTTACATCTCTATTTTCTTTTATTGTTTTATCATATGCACGATCTGAATAACATAAATCTACAAATATTACTTTAATAGGGGATTCACCTCTTTCAACACGTGTTTTGCTCGCAGTTTCTATTTTATTAAGAATATGATTAAGTGCACCATTGAATGTATGTGTATCAACAGAATTTATAGAGCCTAATATGGAATTATCAAGATAATCATTG
Organism: Methanobrevibacter gottschalkii DSM 11977; assembly: GCF_003814835.1. Lineage (NCBI taxonomy): Archaea > Methanobacteriati > Methanobacteriota > Methanobacteria > Methanobacteriales > Methanobacteriaceae > Methanobrevibacter > Methanobrevibacter gottschalkii. Next base: position 566,586 of record NZ_RKRG01000002.1, on the reverse strand, counting down.
GTTCCTGCGGCTAATACAACAATATTATAGTCATCAATATATGTATTTGTTATACCTTCACTATTTTTTAAATTATCAAGTTCTTTCCAATTTCCAGGAAGTTCACCAATAGATATTTGGTCAACAACCTCTCTACAAATACGATATCTATAATATTTTGTATTTTCAATATTCTTTCCATCTTTTTGCCCTAAATCATGATAAGTGGAACCTGGAATAGAAGGATTATAGTAAACACATCCAAGTAATTCTCCTACTCTATAGGGAATAGAAAAAATGTGTTTGTTTGAATTTGATTTGTAAGGTGAACCATATGTAATACTATCTCCAAAATATAAAATTTTATATTTAGAATTATCTTTTGAGTAATTTTTTAGACTAAATCCAGAATCAAATTTACTGTAAATGATTTCACCATTTTTTTTAGCAAATGCTTTAACAGAATAATAAGAACTATTTTCAATATTATTTAACTTCAATGTAATAGTATTGGATTCATTTTGTGCAACTTGATTAATAATGGTCCATTCATCATCATCACTATTCTTTTTAAGAATTAAATAACCATCAGCATTTGGAACTTTACCCCATTTAATTTCATTATCTTTAAGGGAAATAATACTTGGTGCTTCTAAATGGAAATCTCCATCAATTAAATAGGATCCATAACTTATTTGATTGATTCCAGATGTATTTTTGACAGTACATGCACGTACTGTATAAAACAAGTTATTAAAACTTGGATCTACAAAAGTATTACTATTAAGAATACTTCTTAATTGTTTTGGGGTTTTATAATAAAAATCAGTGTAATTTAATACATTGCTATTAACAATACCAATAGCTTTAAAATTAGCATCACGACCAATTTTTCTAAATATAATATACTTTGTTGCACCTTCAACTTTATTCCAAGTAATTTCAGCTTTTAAATTCTGAAAATCAGCAGTAATATTAGGACTCTTCAATAATTTTAAACCTTCTTTATCATATGGCCCTAATATAATATCATTATTTTTCACAATAATCTCTCTAACAGAATATGTGTATGAAGCATTTCCATCAATTTTATCATAGAATGTTGTAAATGATGAATTTGATTTGACTGTAGAAATTATGTTATAATTTTCATTTGTTTTTCTTAAAATTTGATATGAACTTCCAACTTTAGAATACCAACCTAATTTAGCATTGAATTTTCCATCTTTTGTTTGGTAGTAAGTAATATTTTTTAACACTAAAGTTTTAATATCATCATGAATAATTGTTTTAACGAGTGTTATTTTAAAAGTTTTATGAAATTTGTAATTTTTATTATTGGATGCAATTTTTAAGTTATGAGTTCCTAATGAGAGTTTATCTGTTTTAAGTTTTGCCACACCGTTATTATTTGTTGTAATTTTAAAAGTTTTAAATTTTTTACCTGTGTATATATTGACTTTAATTGAAACTTTTTTCACAATATCATTATAATCATCTGTAAGTTTAATCGTGAAAGAAGTACCTCTTTGTATTGTTTTATTTGGAGAGGATACTGTTAATGTTTCAATTTTTTTAGGAATTGTTTTTTTAATTAAAATTTTTGAATTTTTATTAATTTTATAATTTTTATTATTAGTTGTAATAACAATTTTATGAGTCTTTAAAGATAATTTATTAATTTTAAGTGTTGCTAACCCTTTAGAATTTGTTTTAATGCTATAAATATTATATTTGCTATCAGTATAAACTTTAACTTTAAGTATAATATTTTTTACAGGATTATTATGACTATCTACGACTTTAATTTTATAATTCATATTTTTCTTAAATTTTATAATTGTAGTTGGAGCATATACTTTAGTAGTAGATTTAATTACTTTTATGTATGATGTTGCTCCTTGCACATTATCAATAAAAATCTCAACCTTATGATAGCCAATAGATAAATCAGGTACTTTGATAGAAGCAATGCCATTATTGTCTATATGTGATGAATAACTTTTAAAAGAATTACCTGTATATAGTTTTATCTTAATAAGGGAATTGTATTTAGGATCTTTATATTTCATTCCATTATAATTCAATAATGAATAAGCTTTAACTGTATAAATTATGTTTCCTGAAGTATATTCAGTTATAATAGGGGAAAATTCTAATGTTGTTTTTTTGTATGTTTCATTATTAATTAATGTTTTATTTTGTGTTTTATTTAATGAAGTAGAAATATTCTTACTTACATTATCTGATTCCAAATTATTTTCTAAAGTGGATTCTATATTATTATCAACATTTATTGTATGTATATTATTTACATTTACATGTTCTAATGAACAATTGGATGAAATATTTTCACTAGCTGAAATAAATCCAATAGAACAAAATAATATTAAAATAATATAAAAAATTATTAAACTTTTTTTAAAACTTTTAACAATAATCTTATCATCTCCATTTCAATAATGTTCCATATAATATTAATTTATACTTATAATGTATATAATTTATAACTATTTAATTTTTAAATTAAATTATCAAATGAAAATAATTTATTATAATATTTTCTATCAAATATAATTTCACATAGCTCTCTTTTTAACTCATTAGCAGTAAAAGATATACGAAATAACTAATGTAATTGAATATGAAATTTATTAATAATTAAATTCAAAACTAAGTTTATAAATTAAAAAGTAAAGTAAAATAAAACAAGAAATTTAAATATCATATTCATTAATTAACTAAAAACATGAATTGAATATTAATTATAAAAGAGCTTTAATAGCTTCCTTTACATCATTTAAATCTTCAGTTGGTTCAAATCTTTGAATTGCATTGCCTTTTCTATCTACCAGAAACTTAGTGAAATTCCATTTAATATCATCATTATCCATATAATTTGGATTAATTGATTCTAAAATCTTTTTGAATTCTTCTGAGCCTTCACCAGTAATATCTTTAAATGGCTGTTCTTTTTTAAGATATGTATATAATGGTGATTCATTTTCCCCGTTCACTTCAATTTTATCAAAGATAGCATATGGGACTAACCATTTTGAACGGCAGACTTCTGTGATTTCTTCTGTTGTTCCTGGTGCCTGTCCTCCAAATTGATTGCATGGGAAATCTAGAATTTCAAAACCATCTTCATTGAATTCTGAATAAATTTCATTTAACTGTGTATATTGTGGTGTAAATCCACATTCTGTTGCTGAGTTTACAATTAAAAGTACTTTATCTTTATATTGTGAGAGTGAAATAGTATTGCCTTCACCATCTTTAACTTCAAAATCATATATTGACATGACATAATCCTCCTTTAATCAATATATTAAGATTGGACATATTTAAACTTTTTACACAAAAAAGTATAAGTTATTTTAAATTGATATTTTTAATCATGACTAGACAAGAAAAAATCATTAAAACAAGTGTGATAGGGATTGTTGTTAACCTGATCCTTGTTGCATTTAAAGCAACAATTGGAATGCTTGTTAATTCAATTGCCATTACATTGGATGCTGTTAATAATTTAACTGATGCGTTATCTTCCATTATTACGATTATTGGGACAAAGCTTGCAGGTAAAGCGCCGGATAAGAATCATCCTTATGGATATGGTCGTGTTGAATATTTTGCTTCGGTAATCATTGCAGCTATTGTGCTTTGGGCGGGTATTACTGCATTTATGGAATCATGGCCTAAAATACTTAATCCGGATGCAACTTCATATACTGCTGTTTCACTTGTCATAATTGCTGTTGCCGTTTTAGTTAAGTTTGCTCTTGGAAAATATGTTAAGAATGTAGGTGAGGATATTAATTCACAGGCTCTTGTTGCATCTGGAAGCGATGCATTTTTCGATGCAGTGCTGTCTCTTTCAACATTAATAGCTGCTGTCATTTCAGTATTTTTCCATGTTTCTCTTGAAGGAATTCTGGGAGTGGTCATTTCTATCGTGATTATCAAGGCAAGTGTTGACATGCTTAGAGAAACAATTGACAGCATGATTGGTTCAAGAGTTGACTCAGAGCTTTCCCGTAAACTGAAAGAGTATATCTGTGAAATTCCCGAAGTGTATGGGGCATATGATTTGAGTTTACATAATTATGGTCCTGAAGATATGCGCGGGTCTGTGCATATTGAAGTGGATGACGATCTGACAGCTTTTGATATACACAGCTTAACTAGAAATATTGTATATAAGGTATATGACGAGTTCTCAATAGTTTTAACTATTGGAATTTATGCAAGAAACAATGATTATAAGGATGTCCGTGAAGATTTATATAATATAGCTTCAAAATATGAGGAAATCATTGAAATTCACGGTTTTATTGTAAATAAAGATGAGGACTATGCAACATTTGACATTATCGTTGATTTTGATGCTGACCGTGAGAAGGTAAAAGAAAGGATTTACAGTGAAATCAAATCCAAACATCCCGAACTTGACTATTATATTATTGATGACTATGACATATCAGATTAATATACTAGTTTATTTAAAACTTAGATTAAGGTGTAATTATGAAAAATAAAAATATATTGCTCATTGCAATAGCAGTTCTTGTTGTTGCATTAATAGCAGTGGGAGCTTACACAATGTTTAATGGCAATACTCATTTAAACGTTACAGACAACACCACTGGAATAGACAATAGCACCGGCATTGATAATAATACGACTGTTGTCGGAGATAATTCTCCACTTGAGAATTTAACCAACAATAATACAACATATAAAGTATACAATCCCCAGTCTGATTCATATGTACCGGTTATTGGTGAAAAATTCGATGAAGAAGTAAACAGATGGTATACTTACGATGATCAGGGTGTCAGATACTACAATACAAGAATTAATTAACCAATTAATTCTTTCTTTTTTTTAATCGAAAAAAACAGCATTTATCAGGTTATCCCTATATGCAGTCCTTTTAAACTTTCAATATGATGGATAACATTTAATCTTAAATCTTCTAATTTTATTTGGGTTTCCAAATCATTAAAGTCAGCATCGAATATTAAAACGAATTTAACTTTCATGTCATAGCCAAACACAATCCAATTAGGTCCAATGATATCTAAAAGCTGAATAGGCCATTCTGACATTAATTTATTGATTTTAGATGTAATTTCACCTACGTCAAAATCAGAATCTATGGATATTTCTCTCATTGGCAGAACCTGTGCTTTAGTGAACATCTGCAATGGTTGATTAGAGGCTGATTTTTTAATCAACCTCCAAATAATTTCCACACTCAGATTTCACATCATCAATAAAAATGAAATGATCCATATTACAATAGCTATTCCAATGATGATTTTCCCATGATAATTAGCTTTGGAGGAGTCTTTACGGGTCACTAAATAAATACCAAATATTAATCCAAATAATGGAATTAAAATAGCACAGACATATCCTAAAATTAAAGCTATTTTATGGTCATTTTCAACATTTTGAACTTCATTGTTTTGTGTTTCCTGTTCTGTTTTTATAGTTTCACCACAGTTTTTACAGAATTTCGCATCATCTACTAACTCTTCACCGCATTTCGGACAAAATTTAGACATATATATCACCTATTTAAACAATTTTTCAACTAAATGTTCATTATTTTTATAAAAATCAAATTTAATCAGTTCCATTAATGATTGTGGTGCTCCTACTAATTGGGATGATGCAAATAAATGCATATATACTTTTTTAGCACCTTGTTCTACACAAATCTTTAAAGTTTCAGGTAAATTTTGTGAATGTTCGCTGCTCAGTATTACTGTACTGTCTTCTAAACTTTTATTGTTTTTGACGGATTCATTTGCAATTGTTTCTTCTAATGCAAATATATTTGCCTGACCATCACCTGTTAAATTATCAATGCTTGTTTCATTATTTTTAACTGATAACCTGAAGATGTCAGTACCTTCAATAAAATAGACTTCACCAACATCAATTGAATTATCCAGAAGAGATCCAACTCTCCAAAGGTTTTCAATTTCCCCTTCTTTTGGCTCTGCTTCAAAACTTGCATCATCTTCCAAATACAGCTCGCCTAAATCAATAACTGATTTATCTGAATTTTCTCCTTCTTGTTTTTCGCAAGCAATTACTTTTAAAAGACGAATTATTTCCTCATTCTGTTTTTCAATATTTTTATTGATTTGAATTAATTGTGATAATTCGGACATAATTATGAATATATATTACATGATTATTAAAATTTTAGATTAATATTTTAATCATATTATATATTGTTTTAATAATAATGAGTTCATTCAATCCTAAAGAGATAAAACATTGATTCTGATAGTCTTTCATCATTTGCATACATCTCAAAACCAAGAGAGTATCTAAGAAGAGTGGTTCTTGGAACTAACACATTGTCACTTTCCGGATTTACAATAAGGCCGTCCATATCCTCAGTCAGGATAAAATTAACAAGTGTTGCAAGATTAACTAATTGGGAATATTTGTATTTTTTTGTCTTTACTGCATCCATTTTTCTCTCAGATGTAAATAAAGTTGCATAGATGCCACCTACATTATCAGTATACATTGCCGCAACAGGACCACTTTTTTTAAGTGAAATCATCTCCTTATTAAGTTTTAAATCAGACAACATTAAAGCAAATAACTGTGAATTTGCCATCTGTTCAAATAAACCCTCAAAATCCCCAATATTTGCTCTATTTTCAATAAATCTTTCCAAATTTTTATTATCAACTGACCTTTTCATATTTAATAATTCCTCTTCCGAGTAGGGATTGGTAGTGTAAAAATCAGTCTTTGGAATATTGTTAATAGCTAAAATAAATTCTTTTTTAAACAAATACTTTTCAGAAGCAGGATTTAAGATGTAACCTTCAATATCCGTTGTCTTTAAGACATTCTGATACAATTCAAATGGATTTTGCAATGCCCGAACATCCTCATCCTTATAGAATTTTCTAAATTCATCCAAATCAGTAAATAATGGAGTAAGTTTGGAATCATCATCCTCATAAATAATAAAATTCAGCTTATTGTCCTCTTTTTTAGAGGGAATATACAAATTGGAGTATCTGAATTCATGTATTAGGCGGGCAGTGAGTTCTTCAGTTAGCTTATTTCCATTCGAATATATATCTTCAATAACAGTGCGCAGGTGTTTGTGATTAGTCATTACTTGTATTTTGTTGATTGTTCTTATAATATTTATCCACTAAAGCTCAGAGCTTCCTAATATTTTCTTTAATGAACATTTGATTATCCCATAGCCGGACTATTCACGGGTTTCAATATATCTTTCCAATACTTAAACCATTTCTGAAGTTGTATGAGTAGAACTCAGTAGGATAATCAAACCTTTGAGATTCAATGGAATTGACAGTATTGTAATTTTTATATTATCATTTAATATACTGTAAAACTCCTTATGAGTGTAGTTTGATTTTAAGGAACTTTTAACAACTTCCTTAATTGCCGGTGTAATATTGCTGCCAATCCAATTGATATAATAGAATTCCTCACCTGCTGAAAACCATAATACTGAATTGTTGGTCTTGTCATGCCTATCATAATATGTGAAGTGTACAGCATCATGGCCTGCAACATTAACCTTTTTTCCATGGTATTCATTTAGAAAATGACCATATAAATCCATCAGATTCGGATTTACATATCTGATTGTAAAAACATCAATGTCTTCATCAAATTCATACATGTCAAAGTCACTGCTGTATGGATTTTCATATTGGGGAGGTATTTTAAATGTTTCATAACCTACATCAGCACTAGTCCAATTAGCAGAGTCAATAGCACCAGCACCATTCATTAATATGAATATGGAAAGTGATATAATCAGAATTTTTTTAAACATAAATCATCAGTAATTTTTTACAGAATCAATTAAATCATCTAAGTCATTTAATAGATTTGAGGGATTTCCCTCTTTTTCATCATCGTTTAAGCTTAATACTAGCTCATCAATCAACTCATCAATTTTCTCAACAAGAGCTTCCAGAATATCGAATCGGTCATTGAGTTCATCATCAATCTTCTTGCTGTCCTGGGAAGCCAAATCAAGAATATTTGAAATTACCTCAGCATGACTGTTAAACATCATAGTGGACTTGTCAACAGATGCAATAAACTTATCATAAGTCAATTGGGGCGGAGTAAAACGTTTTGCAATCAGATTACGGGCATTTTTTTCCTTAATCTCATACCTTACTTTTAATTCATTTAATTTTGCCCTATACTTGTCAAATTCATGTATATGAATGTCTTTTTTTGCATTGCTGGCATCATCATGTTTTTTTCCGGTATCTGGTTCAGCTTGTTTGACTATCTTTTTAACAGGTCTTGAAGTTGTAAGTCTGTGAATTCCATATCCGACTACAAATACAGGCAGGGCAAATATCAAACCAAATACTGCTGCTAAAATAGGTGTAGCATTAGGCAGTGAAAGTCCGGATGTTGCAAAAACAAAAAATATTAAAATGGAAATTAGTTTTGTTTTTGACAATGCAAATTTACCGGTTTCCCTGTCCTGCCAAAAAGCAAACAGATGCATCAGATCGGTGATTAAACCTAAATTATTATTCCTAAAAAACATTTTTGAATTTTGGTTAATAATATTGATCCTTCTTATAGCAAATCCTATAATATAAACCAAAAATGCAATTATCACTGAGGATATGATTAGGTTTGGGGATTCAAAGCCTAATGAAGCAAATAAAATAAATGTAGTGATTGCAGCTATCTTTGACTTGGATACTGCAAAGTAACCTCCCTGATATTTATAAAATAACTTATGAACAACACCACTTTTAGGTTTTGCAACCTCATTAATATTTCTAAATGATTGTGATTTGCACTTTGGACAGAAGTTTGCACTGCCATCCACTTTATTTCCACAGTTACTACAGATTTTCTCACTCATTTTCATCAACTAAAAAATCCTGGTATGTTAATGTATTCAATTCCACATCACTTATTTCTTTTTTTGGAGCTAAACGGTTTGCCTGATTAGTTATTACTTCTTCAAACAGATTCCTAACAGCTCTTCCATTAGCAAAATTATTTGACCTGTTGTCATATATTCTTTTGAAATATTCTTTTATATAATTATCTCCCGCCTCATCCAATGTGAGATTTGACTCCTCACACATTAACCAGAATATATTATATAATTCCTCCTCATTATAATCTTCAAAGTATATGAACTTATTAAACCTTGACTCCAAACCTGGATTTGAGTATAAAAATTTTTCCATTAATGCAGGATAACCGGCAACAATAACAATCAGATTGTCCCGATGATCCTCCATTGCCTTAAGTAATGTGTCAACAGCTTCCAGACCATAGTCATTTTCACTTTTGGATGTCAGTGAATATGCTTCATCAATAAACAATATTCCACCGAGGGCAGATTGTATTACTTCCTGGGTCTTGATTGCAGTTTGACCAACATAACCGCCAACAAGACCCGATCTGTCAGTTTCAATTAAATGCCCTTCTGATAACAACCCAATTTCATGATAAATTTTCGATAGCAATCTTGCAACTGTAGTTTTGCCAGTTCCGGGATTGCCTGAGAAAACTAAATGAAGGCTCATTGGAGGCTGCTTTATGCCTCTTTTTTCTCTTAGTTTTCTAATCTGTACAAGATTAATAAGTGAATTAACGTCTTTTTTGACTTTTTCAAGACCGACAAGTTTATTTAATTCATTTAAATATTCATCAAGTGAATGTGTTTCTTCCTTTTTTGATGGTTTATAATTCAGATGATCAATCGGTTTTAGAGCAGTGTTTTTACTTTTAAGAGAACTTTCCAGATAATTGATGTATTGTGAATATATCTTCAGGACATCGCCATCAAGTTCATTGTCAGCAGTGATAAAAAATTTTCCGAATAATTTAAAACAGTTGAATAATTCGCTGCAGGAGTTTAACTGATACATATCAAAGTTTTGACCATATTCGTCTATTTCCTGCAGGCATTTAAATGATGCTGGAAGTGATTTGTCAAGTTCGGCATCTGTTAGGGTTTGAATGTCTTCTTTTGAAAAATTGGTATCGAGAAGTGAATTGATAAATTCAACCTCATTGTCAGTAATTTCGTTATCTCCAAGGCCAAGATATGAGAAATACTTAAATAAATCATCCATTATCAGACTTTCCAAAGCAATATTGCCCATATCTTTTGTTAACGTACAATATGGGGTGAAGATGTTCAGCGTTTTAACAACAAAGTTTAAATTATCCAAATATTTTTTTAAATAATCAATGTTTACTTTTTCAACATCCCCTTGGCAATTCAGGCAAGTATTTTGAGAATTATCCAGAATTGCACCACAATTTTTACAAATATTCCACTCCAACATAGAAAAATACCTATTTATTTTTTAATAATATAATTATATGTCTAAAAAGTTAATATAAGTTGTGTTAAATAACATTCTAAGATTTTTATTCTGGAAATATTTTAATTAAAATCAAAATAACCCATATCTGCAAGCTCCTTTAGTCGTTTTTCAAAGTGATTATATTCAGCACCAGAACTTAAAAATCGCATGATAACTTGAACCTCGCATTCAAACAACCCAGTTTCATGATAAAGATTTGATAATTTAAGGTAGGGATATATATCATTTTTGAATAATTCATTATTCAACAACTCCTTAAAGAATATAATTGCAGATTCATAATCATTATTTTCAATATGAAAATCACCAATTTCCATTAACCTTTTCTTTTCTTTTAAATCAAACTCCCTGCCTTCAATTGACTCTTTAAATGTATCCGGTAAAAATTTAGATGGAAACGCTTCTCGGATATATGATCTAAAACGGCTGTCAATAACGTAAGTATGGCAGTAATCCCCATCGTATCTCACACCCCGCCCGTGTGTTTGAACAAGGTTGAGGCATGTTCTATAATCATACCATTCCCTATCAATACCTGCTCTTTGATTTATCTGCTTATCACCCCAGTCTGGAAATGGTAACTTGTATATTACTTGAAAACGACATAAATCCCCCGGAAGATCAACACCTTCACTCATAGATGGTGAAATCAAAACTAACGGTTCATCTGAGGAGATGAATTCCTCAAGCATTTCTGATCTGTTATGTCTGTCATGAGCAATCAATCTTTCATCGGCAATATTGTCAATTAAAAAATCTCTGCATTTTCCGCTTACTGTATGAATTATTCCTTTTTCATTTTTATGTTTATCTAAGATCTCATTTATTGAACCAATGCTTTTTTGCGCATTAACTTTAATGAATTTCCTTGATAAATTATATTCATCATATGCAGTTATTGGATTATTATTAATATCGAATGGACTTTTATGTCTTATTGCATATATTTCATCTTCCGGTATTCCTAACCATTTAGAAAACAATTTCCAGTCAAGGATTGTTGCACTCATGAATATACAAACATCAGCATAATCAAACAATGTATTTTTAGCATAATTATCAACTTTTAGAGGTTTAAATTGGGCTGTTTGATAATCATCATCCCAATCAAAAATCCAAATTTTCGGATCATGAGTTAAATGTTCAATAAAACGGCTGCAATCGTTAATTTGATGTTTGATGAAAGCTATTTTCTCAGCAAGTTCCAATTTGTCTAATCTTTCAAGTTTATTCAGCTCCTCCAAGTAACCTTCCTTAATCTCATTGATAAATTCAATCCAATTTAAATAATTATTACTGTTTAATTCTTCAATCTTTTCACATCTTAAATTATAATCAAGGTATTCTTCAAGATCACTTTTAGAAAATTCTAGGGTTAACTCATCCATTAAAGTCGACTCTAAGTTATGGGCTTCATCAAAAATTAATAAATCCCTTTTTTGAAAGTCCTTAACATAATTAAGCTCCAAAAACATGTAATAATAATTAGAAACAACAGTTTTTGCATGTAAAGCCAAATATTTCTGATAATAATACGGGCAGGTATTGTCCTTCCTAATTTCATTTTCCCTATTTTTCAAAGAGAATCTGCATTCAAAACCTTCAGTAAGGCATTTGCCTTCACTGCAAGATTTATTAATATAATTTTGACATCTGAAGTTTGATCTTCCTTTAACTACTTTGAAATCTTTAAAATCTCTTAAATACTGGTCCTGGAGTTGTTTGGTGATGGTTAAAATGTATGATGAGTCTGACATATTGGATAGTGTAGCTGCAATTGCTGATTTGCCCGTACCAGTTCCGGCTTCAAGTACAATATATTTATAACCATGATTAATAGCATCAGCAATCTCAGAAACAGTTTCTAATTGATTATCACGAGGATTGTCAAAGGGAAAATGCTTTTTTGCATTAGGGTTAATTTTTGAGTAATCACTATATTGCCAGTCCATCATTATAGTTAGGTATTTAAATCTAATAATTAAATCAATTAATCCAAGAGCATTTGAAAAGTAATATTGATGAATTCAATCGCATCATGCATTTAGCTGATTTTCTGTAGCATGCAATTGGAAATATGGCTATTTAAGGATAAGCCGTGTATTTGAATAAATCATATTTAATGAATATCAACCAGCTTAATATAACCTTTAACAGGCTCATATAGGTAGCCAATCGATATTAAATGATTTATGAACGCTTTAAACTCATCATCATCAAAGTATTCAATATCCTCTCTTATTTTGTAAATGGAACAGCATATCTCATCGAATAACAATTCATCCAGATTATTGATTTTTAAGACAATATAATCATATAATGGGCCTTTTGCATCAATATGCAGTGCATCTATGTAAAAATCATTTTTACAATTTGGACAATGGAGGTTACCCATTTCATCATTGATGCAACATCCTCCAAGTATTATTTCACCGTTTTTTTCTTGTTTTAATGCCTCTTCAAGTGGATAACCATAAACAATTGGAATTAATTTAGATCCACATTTAGGACAATTTTTGTTGTCATTATGTTTGATGTGATATATCCATGAAATATAAAACTCTTCATCCCAGTTTGGCTTGACATTTAGGTCATATTTCACCATTAATGTTTTGACATTATCAATTAACTCCAAATCTTGTGAATTTTCTTTTAACTTGCTATTGTAAGAATTTAAAGCTTCACTGTACTTTTCACATTCTATCAATATTTCTTCGAATTTAAAGTTAGGACATTCAATAGTATTATAGAAATTGTATGCATCATCAATTTTATCTAGATAAATTAATGCTTTAATTTTATTTATTTCAAGCAAATCGAAATTTTTAATTTTTAAACCTTCATTACAACAATCAAGAGCTTTTCTGTATTCTTTTAATGCAATATATACTAATGATTTAATGCTTAGTGTGTAGTAGTTTTTAGGATATAGTTTTTGAGTATCATTTAGTATTTTTAAAGCTATATCATCCATATCAAAGTAGTAAAAAGCAATTGCTTTATAGTTTAAGGCAATGGGATTTTTTTCATCTATTTTTAACACTTCTTCACATTTTATAAGTAAATTTTTATAGTCTTCCTTGAAATATAAAAAACCACATTCCTTTAATAATTCCTTTACTGACATTTTATCACTTCCATAAATACCAAAGTATACACAATTTATTAATAGTATGTATAAATCATTGGTATAATGTAATTAATAAAATTTTTGGTCATGAATTACATAATCCAAACTCAATAATTCTTAAATTAGAAGTATCTATTTTAGATAAAGCATCAATTAATTTATTATCATTTGAAATGAATTTTAAATCATCATGAGTTAAACCACAGTCATGTGCATCAATGATAATTTTACAATCAGGAGGGTGAATTCCATTTTTATATAATTTTAAAGCATAATCATAGTATTTTAAATAGTTATCTAAACCACAGTCATGCAATCTCATGATTTCATTTAATCTTAAATCTCTATTATTATAATTATTTACAAAATCAAAAGCATAATTATAAAAACAATCATATAGCTTAGTGGAAATACCAACAATAAAGTCATATTCATTCCAAAAATTTTCCAAAATCTTTTGTTTTTTAAAATAATCTAGTTTGCAAAATCTAGTTTCGTTCAATATATGCTCTTCAAAACTATTATAACTATAAAAATCCATTTCATTAACTTTTAAAATACAGACAATTGATTTTAAAAATTTTACAATATAATCAAGTATATTATCTAATTTATTATAATACTCACTTTTAACAAAATTAGACCAGAAGATAGAATTTTTATTATTGTCAATGAAATTTTTTGAGTTTTCATGCCATCTATCATGGATAATTGTATATCCAATAGGCACATTTGTATCCAAGAAATACACTAAATCACTCCCTTAAACTTGCATGAATTTCATACATTTGATCTTCAGTGAAATTTCCACTTAACACATAAACATCAGTATGAAATTTGCGCCTATATTGCCTGTATCTAGTTTTTGTTTCATTTTGATATATTCCAAAATCTTTTATGGACATTTCGGTTAAATTTAGATAATAATCAGAACTAGTTTTAATTAGATTAATGTAAAAATTTAACAACTCAATTGCAAAAGAGCAGTGCCCAAAAGAGGAGTCAATGGAATTTTTATAGACAATATATTCAATATAAAGTGAAATTGAAAGAAAATAATCTAATTCATTCCACAATTTCAGTTCTTTTAGATTTAATGCAATTTCAGTAAACGTTTCTTTTAAATCATTGTAAAAGTCTAAATTCCCTGATTTTTTGCATTTAAACAGTTTAAGTTTATTTAATCCTGCCACTATCATTTCTTTAACTTTAAATATTGTTTTTTCATCATATACAATGGATTGGTTTTTTGTGGTATTCATATTATTATCACCAAAGTTAGTTATGAAACTTGATATATTTAAATATTTCTAAAAATAAAGAGTTGAAAAAAGCTTATTTTAAAATTGAAGTGATTTAATAAATTTATAGTCATTTTGAATAATTGTAATGATAAATCCATACTATTAATACTTTAATTTTGACAAATAACCTGAAACTTACAAACATTACAGAATCCGCTTTCTCTTTTAGGATACTCGTTATTTTGTATTTTTAAAGCTACTTCATTTAATTTATATAACTGCTTATTGATCTTTTCATCTGTTATATCAACTTCATGACGGTAATCCGTTTTAACAAAATGTGTTATTCCTTTTTTGATTTCATATTTATCAAATTCAGTCATTTCTTTTAAAGCTGAAGCATAAATATACAACTGTTTTTCATAGTGGGCTATTTTATTATCATCATGCTCTGCATTTTTATAATCCAAAATTGCAATTTCAGAATCTTTAATTTTATATATTAAATCAATTTCACCATTTAAAATATAATTTTCATGTTCTAACTCAAAAGGAAGTTCACATTCCACTACTTCTTGATTAAGTGAATATGTGTTATAATAATTTAAAATGGAATCTATCAGCATGTTAAATTCATCTTCTGTCTCTTTAATATCAAACATTGACTTATAAATATCTTGAGTAATCAAAATCAGTTCTTCTTTTGATATTTTTTCACCATCTTTAAGTTTTAAGTTTACTGTCTCCATTACTTCGTGGAATACTGTTCCAAAATTTGTTACTTTTTCACTTGAAACTTTAAAACCATAATTATAAACTAAATCATACATATATGGGCATAAATTATATGTTGAAAAACTTGAATAGTTTAATTTGAGTTTTTCTGTATCATTATTTGTAAAATGCCTATTGATTATCACATTATTTAAATTAGGTTTTTTTAGATAATTTTTGATGTTATTTATCACATCAGGAGTTTTTCCAACACAAGATAATATTAATAAATCTGCAGCCCGTGTCATTGCAACATAAATGATTCGCTCTTCTTCTTGTCTGTCTAGTTCATTTTCCTCATCAAGTGTCACTTCTTTATATTTTAAAAACTCATTTGGAGTGTAGAAAGTGTCTTTCATAAATATTGTTCTTTTTTCTCTTTTAGGATCTTTTATTTTCATTGGAAACTTGTCTTTTTCAAGTGATGCAACAATTGCTACTGGAAACTCCAATCCTTTTGCTGCATGAACAGTCATTAGCTGAACACCATTTTGTGATGAATAATTTGAACCATAATTTTTGATTATCCTATTTAAAAAGTAAAATAGGCCCTTAACATCAGTCTGTGAGATAAAAGACTCATAATTATAAATAGTTCGAGTTAACATGGAAAGATTTCTAACTTTATCCTGACTTAATTTATTGAAATTAAGGGATATCAATTCATAATAAACATCCAATATTGTTAATTCATTATTTAAAATTCTTTTTCTTAAATTATTAAGATTATTGAAGAATTCCCTATCTGCCTCGTGAACATGTCTTAAGTCAATAACCGGTGGAGTTACCTTATTAAATATCCTAATTAAGTTTTCATAGCTTTCATTAACCCTTACACGTTTATATGATTTGACTGGACGTTTTCCTTGAAGAGATCTAATTTCATTTTCAACTTTTAGTATATTCTCATAGAATAAATCTTGAAGAGTTGTAAGGTATGTTTTAGTTTCATCTTCAAGTGACCAGAATGTAGGTTCAAAGTACTCTCCACAAAATGCTTTTAGGTTCAATTCATCTAATTCATCACCAGATAAAACATGGCCTTCATCCATGTTTCTAGTAAGATACCACAACAACAAAAGGATGGATCTGATTTCGTTTTGATCTGCCAAATCATTTTGCCCACGAATTACAAATTCAATATTGTTCTCATCTAAAAGTTCAATTAAATTAGCAATAGTCCTTGTATTATGTTTTCTATATAAAACCGCAACTTCACCATAATCCTCTATCTTATTTAGTCTTTTTAACTCTGCGATGATGTTGAAAATTTTACTAGCTTCATCTTGTGAATCTTCACTTTCAATTAAGAACGTATCATTATCATAATTGTCATTATTACTGACCAGATGTTTTTGGGTGTAATCACTTCTCTGATGCTTGATAAATGAATCAGTAACACGAACTATATTGGCGGTTGACCTGTAGTTTACATCCAAACTTATAATCTCAGCATCAAATCTTTCTTTCATGTCTTTAAAATAATCTCTAAATGAACTTCTAAAAGCGTAAATATGTTGATCAACATCCCCCACAGCTGTAAAATAATCGCTTTGCTTTAAGAGAATCTCAAAAATTCTAATTTGCAAAGGGTCAGTGTCTTGAAACTCATCAATCAAAACAGCATTGAATTGTGTTTTCGGATCTCTTGTTAAGTGTTTTAGAGTTTTAAGCTGCAAAGTATCATAATCAACATAACTGTTGTTATCTAAAACTTCAAGGTATTTAAGATATGCCTTTGGAGTTTGCAGATATCTTGCATTATACCAATCATCCTTAAAGTCATTATCTTCAATTCTCTTTTTAGAAAAATAGATTTCAGATTCAATGAAATCCAAATAATCCTTAGAAATTGGTTTTGTCTCTTTAATATAATTGATTAATTTATCTGTATTCACATTAAATGAAGTGTATTCACCAAATTTATCGATAATAGCTGGAATTTGATAATCAAATAAAGTTGCAGAACCAACAAATCCCAATGCTCTTTTATGTTTTTGAATAAATAACTCCTTTTTTTCTGAATTATCATCATCTAAAAGCTTTAAAAACCCCTCTTTTGACTTTAAATATTCAAGACAAAAGGAATGAATAGTGGAAATATGCATTTTGGACAAATCATCTTTTGAAATATAGTCGTTCAATCTATTTCTCAGATTTTCAGTGGCCTTTCTTGTAAAAGTAATGACCAAAATAGACTCAGGGGCAATGTTTAAATTGTTAAGTAGATATTTAATTCTTTCAACAATAACAGTAGTTTTTCCAGAACCCGGACCCGCCTCAACAAGAAGAGGACCTTTTTCATGTGCAATTACTCTTTTTTGGTTTTCATTGAACTCCATATGATTACCTTAATTGTTTATGTATAACAATATTGTATCTAAATTATTTAAATTATGTTAATTGGATATTTATTTATTATCAAGCACTTCTATTATATTCGCAATAGCATTAAATGAAAATGCAGGATATTTCCATACAGTAAAAAATGCTATTTTACATTCATTAAATATAGTCTGATGTTAAAAAGTCTATGATGTTTCTGTGCTTTAATCCGCTTCCGGAGAAATCTAGTTTATCCATGCTTAAAACGTATTTGTCAAAGTTGTCGTTGATTTTTACAAGCCCTGAAAATTCCCTTTCAATTGTTTCATCATTTTCCAATTTATATGTTACCTGAATATATATTCTTTTTTTATCTTTAGTGCAGACGAAATCTATTTCTTTTTTATTGATTATTCCCACTTTTACATCGTATCCTCTTCTAAGTAGTTCTATGTAGACTATGTTTTCAAGGATGGAACCCATATTTTCAATTTCGCCGTATTTTGCTTGGTAGAATCCGTGATCGACCAGGAAATATTTCTCATTGTGCTTCAGTACTTTCTTTCCTTTTATGTCCTCCCTTGGTGCTTGATGTATGAAGCATGCATTTTTGGAGTATAGTATGTAATCGAGTATAGTATCTTTTGATATCTTTCTTCTCTCGTATTTCATGTATTTGACAATATTGGTTGCTGAGAAGTTTTTTCCAAGGTTCATTATTACATAGTCAAGTATACGGTTTAACATGTCTGTGTTTCTGATGTTGTGCCGTGCAATAATGTCTTTTAGAAGTATTGTATTGTATATGTCTCCCAGATAGGAATACTTGTCTTCTGTTGCTACCTGTTGTATTGGAGGCATTCCACCATATTCCACATACTCTTTAAATAGTTCTTCCAAGTCATCAATATCTGTTTTTTCTATTTCCTTTTTGTATTGTATGAATTCTGAAAATGAAAATGGGTAAATATTTATTTGATAGTATCTTCCAGATATCAGTGTTGCCATTTCACCGGATAGCAGTTCTGAGTTGGATCCTGTGATGTATATGTCGCAGTCGAGGTCTACTCTGCATGCATTTATGCTTTTTTCCCAGTTTTTTACATTTTGTATTTCGTCAAATAATAAGTAGATTTTGCCTTTTGTATTTCTGGTCAGGTTGATGATGCATTCATCAAGCTCTCTGAAGTTTTCTATTTTGTTGTATTTCATGGATTCAAATGAAATTATGAATATGTTCTCTTCGTTTATTCCCCTGTTTTTTAGTTCTTCTTGAATGCTTTTTAATAAATATGTTTTACCACTTCTTCTAACTCCAGTTATAATTTTGATAGGTTCTTTATCCATTAACCTTTCAATTTGGTTTAAGTACAATTTCCTTTTAATCATTGCTATTCCCCAGATAATGCTTGTTATGTGGAATTTTGTATTTTAAAATATATAAGTTTTGTCCAGTATAATTGACAAAATGATAATTTTAATATAATTGTCAAGTACAATCGATAATATTATTAAGATTAATGCAATTGCCGAATACAATCGATAATATGCACATGTAATAAAATAAATATGAATAAGTCAAAATCATTATCTTATTGGAATTACTTTTATGGGCTTTGGAATGATTAAATATATTGAATCTAAAAATTAATTACCAAATCTTTCTTTAAAATAAGCTTGAAGCAGCATATCCTCACAGTAAATATAACATCCTTTCATTCCACGTGTCATCAGTGTGCGATAAGTATTTTTAATTATTTCATCTGCAACTTTTAAGGCTTCATCTGGATTTTCTTTATGTTTCTTTTTTATTCCAAATAAAGATTTATCTGTCTTTGCACGTTGATTAAAATCAGTTATGATGTGTTCACCATCGAATCTCATATCATTTCCAATGATTACACCAACATAATCAAATTCAAGACCTTGTGATGTGTGGATACATCCCACTTCATTTACTGAATTATCATCAATTGCCCATGTATCTGAGTTTCCCAAGTTCCAGCTCATTGAAAAGTCATCAATTTCAATATCATGTACATCTGAATTGTTTTTTCCTTCTTTTATCCAGTTCCAGCAGTATCCTGCAAGCAGGCGTGCATTATTGTTTTCTTTGTTTTTTTCAAAAATCAGATTTTTCAGTTCATTGGGAGAATCTACAACTCTAAAATCATAGTCAAAGTCAAATCCATCAAAATTTGCAGTTTCTTCAATCTCCAAGACATTATTAAGCCATGATAAGTATCCATCTGACCCATTGCATCTAAATTGGGAAGTTAATTTAATTTGCTCAACTTCAGCATCAAATTCTTGGGCAAATTTCCTTATAGCTTCAACACTGCCATAATCTTTTAATGAAATCTTTTGATGTTTATCTATAAAAAATGCTGAAAATTTAGATGCATTCATTATTTCTTTTACCTGGTTTTCACCTAAATTGCCAAATAGTCCTGACTTTTCATTCAGTCTGTGTGCCTCATCAACAATAATTGCATCGAATTCATTTGATTTAGATTTTGTAAAGGATCCGGAACCTTTAAATAAATTTTTTAAATAGCTTAAAGAGTATTTGTCTCCTCGCAACTTTTCAAAAAATACATTTCTTGGAGCGGAGTTTTTTGTAACGTATAAAGATAGCATATCATCGGCAATAATATCAACTAGCAAATTAATAGCCACTACCGATTTACCAGTCCCCGGTCCTCCTTCAATGATTAAAACTCGTTTTTTATCATCTAAATATGATTCACGAGCCATTTTAATAGCCATTTCATATGCTATTTTCTGTTCATCAATCATGACAAATTCCTTGTTGCCTTCAAGCATGCTTGAAAGTGAATCCTGAAGTTTCCTGGAAGGCCTGATTTTTCCATTATCAATGCGATACAGAATATCTGAATTATCTCCATGCCTTATGTATTTTTTAATGAAATTTCTAAGTTTTAACGCATCTCTTTTTCCATATAATGGAGCTTTATCATAGTATGGTTTATAAATTTCATCGCTAAGATCATCAGCATCTGTAAAATCATAGTTATGCAGATATGCACATGGATAAAGTCCAATTTCATCTTCATCAACTGTTTGATTAAAGTTCTTAATTAATGATGCATATGACCAAACCTGATAAGATGGGTGAGTTGTTTCTCGAAGTCCTCCTCCAAGAATGGTTTTTACAACACCATCCTTGCCTTCAACTTTCTGAGCTTCCATCCACTGCTTAAGTTCAATAATAACAACAGAATCCTCATGAAACTGATTAAGACCTGTTAATATGAAATCAATTCTTTTTGATGTTGTTGGAATTGTAAACTCGATAGCAACACCTGAATCATCAGGAATTTCCGGATCTTCTAACACCCTGTACATATATTGCATTGAGTTTTCCCAGGACATGATCTGTGATTTTCCAGATTTTCCTATTTTCTGTTGATAAATTTCATAAATTTCATCTGTAATCGAACCGGAAAATACAGAGTCAATGAATTCTGCTTTGGTTGCTTCATAAACAATCATACTATAACTCCGTATACTTTGCTGCATTGCCTCGGGCTTTATCAACAGGATATTTAACAGCATTCTTTTTCATTTTATTTAAAACAATTTCTTTAATATCTAAATCAAGTGCATCAGCCATTAAAATACAATAATTCAATACATCTGCAAGTTCATCGGCAACCTCATTTATGCTGTAATCTTTGCCCCATTGGAAATGTTCTAGAAGTTCAGCTGCTTCGATTGATATTGATTTTGCCAAGTTTTCAGGTGTGTGAAACTTTTTCCAATCCCTTTCTTTTTGAAATTTAATAATTTCAGATTTTAATTCATCCATAAGATAACACCAATATTAAATACAATATTATATCTATTTATGAATATTTACTTATTTCTAAAAAAGATATTTATCCAGAAGTTGCACTCCTTGCTGTGTACCAATATTTATTTTTTATACTCAACATACTGAGGGTTTAATAGGTCATAACCTGTCAAACCAACCAAAAAAAGCCATTCAGATTACTTTAATTAAAGTCCTCTGAACTTTCATAATCTTCATCTGACTCGTCATATTCCTCATCATAACTGTCATCTGCATATTCTGAATCACTTGAAGAATAGTCATAATAACTGTCATCTGCATATTCTGAATCACTTGAAGAATAGTCATAATAACTGTCATCTGCATATTCTGAATCCCTTGAAGAATAGTCATCATATGCATCATAATCACCTTCATCATATACATACCATGGATAAAAGACAAAGACAGTGTCATTATTGTCATTTAAATGGTTTCCACCAGATTCAGCATAAGGTTCGACTTGAGCTGCATTTGTAATGTTGCTTACGCCGAATTTGATGCTTTTAAGCATGTGCAAAGCCACGTTCTTATCTTTTGCAACGATTATAATGTTGTCATTTGTTGTTGCATTTTTAACTTCAATTATAAAGCAACGCAATTTTTTATTTTCATAAACTGGCACTCCGTTTTCAATTGACTGTGTTGTTCCTGCCTTTTGTTTTTCAAATTGAGAGGCAATATTGACTGCTCCTTTAGCTGATGCTTGTTCCTGGCCGTTCCAGCTAATCACCTGAACGCCGCTTTTGTCATCCTGATAGTATTTGATTCCTAGTGCGTCATTGAAAAATGTTGAATTTTTAGAGACCGGCACTTCCATTGTTGTTGCATTGCTAACAGCTATTGTCTGATATTGGACTTGGTTTTGAGTAAAAAGTGAATATGCAATTAAACCTCCTAAAACAACAATAACTGCTATTAGTGCAATTATAATCACTTTCCTATTATCCATAATTTCCCTCTTATTACTTAGGATATAGTATGTTGGGAAGAGATATATAATTAGTGGTTAGTGAAATCTGTCGCAATTTTATCAAATTGCTGTTTAATCATTTCAAAATCATGATTCTGATCCGGGATTTTCATGCTGATCTTATTTCCACCCATTATATAGTCACTATCCTGTTGAATATTTTCATTTGTCCTTGAATAAAGTAACATTCCTGATATTTAAACATCGTTTTCTTTAAGTTCAATCTCTTTATTTTAAACATAAGTGAAAATCTGATATAATTTATTGTTGCGATGTATATTCCTTCCATAATTTTCAGAAGTATTGTGTTTGTAAAACTTAGCAAAAATCAGAATCTTATTTTCATATTACAATGTTCATCATCGGAAGCAATTCATCATATTCCTCATCAATTTAATCTGAGGAGCATGAGTTAAAATGCAAGGATGTTCTTTTTTAAAGTAATTTAAAAGAAACCTTTCATACAGCATGTTTAACCTTTCTTCATTAAGATTCATTAATTTAAGACCACCAGTTTCAGAGTGTAATAAGCCATTAATCACCAATAACAAATGTTTACAAGCATTTGATTGTTTCTCTCGAAGCATATTTTCCAATTAATGCTTTTAATATCAGGCAGATCAACTTCACCAAAACACATTAGCAAATTTCTCAATTTCTTTTTTATAATTCGTGAAATATCTGCTTTGACTAATAAAATCATTGTCGATTTGATAACATGGTTTAAATAACCTCTTAAATTGAATATCTAATCTAAATTTTGCTAAAAAAAGAAGAAAAAAATTAAGGAGTTTTATAATAATGAATCCTTAATTTTTATATTTATTTTTTGAATTTTCTAACAGAAGTCACACTAATCATTAAAAGAACCATGAGTAATGCGAGTAACGGATTACCAGTTGCTCTTGAAGTATCAACCTTATGAACATTAACCTCTTTGGTTTCATTATTAACTGTTTTATTAGTACCATTAGTATTGTTGTTAGTGTGATTTTCTATTACTTTGGTTTTGTTTTCAGTAGTAGTATTGTTAGTAACATTGGAACCAGCAGTAACAATATTAGTGAAATTTCCAGGTTTTAAAGTAGTAAATAAAATTACAAATGACACTGACTCACCAGGATTTAAAACACCCTGATAATAGAAAGTATCACCTTTCTGTTTCCACATATCACCCCTGAAACTATGGAACCTTAAACCTTCATAACTATCTTCATGAACAAAAACATCACCAAGTTTACAATCACCAGTATTACGGACAACAATCTCAAAAGATGTAATCTCACCAACAGACACAACAGGATCCAAAGTGATTTTTTCAACCTTCAAACCAGGATTATAAACCTTAGTAGTATTATTACCAGTCTTATTACCTGTTAAATTTGAACCTGCAACAACAACATTAGTCCAATTACCAGGACTAACAGCATCGAATACAATCTCAAAACTAACAGACTCATTGACTTTTAAAACCTTAGCATATGTGAATTTATTGCCATCATATGACCAGTCTGTGCCTTTAAATGAGTTGTAAACAAGTCCTTCTGGAGCTTTTTCAACAATGAAAACCTCACCTAAATCACAATCACCAGTATTGCGAACAACAATAGTAAAGACAGTCTGATTACCAACATAAACAGTCCTATTCAAAGAAAGCTTCTCAACAGTCATATCCGGCTTATAAACTTTAGTAGTATTATTACCTGTTTTGTTATCAGTTTCATTGGAACCTGCAACAACAACATTAGTCCAATTACCAGGACTAACAGCATCGAATACAATCTCAAAACTAACAGACTCATTGACTTTTAAAACCTTAGCATATGTGAATTTATTGCCATCATATGACCAGTCTGTGCCTTTAAATGAGTTGTAAACAAGTCCTTCTGGAGCTTTTTCAACAATGAAAACCTCACCTAAATCACAATCACCAGTATTACGGACAACAATAGTAAAGACAGTCTGATTACCAACATAAACAGTCCTATTCAAAGAAAGCTTCTCAACAGTCATATCCGGCTTATAAACTTTAGTAGTATTATTACCTGTTTTGTTATCGGTTACATTGGAACCTGCAACAACAACATTAGTCCAATTACCAGGACTAATTGTATCAAATACTATATCAAAGCTAGCAGACTCACCAACCTTTAAGGTTTTACCATACATGAATTTATTGCCATCATATGACCAGTCTGTGCCTTTAAATGAGTTGTAAACAAGTCCTTCCGGAGCTTTTTCAACAACGAAAACCTCACCTAAATCACAATCACCAGTATTGCGAACAACAATAGTAAAGACAGTCTGATTACCAACATAAACAGTCCTATTCAAAGAAAGCTTCTCAACAGTCATGTCCGGCTTATAAACTTTAGTAGTATTATTACCTGTTTTGTTATCAGTTTCATTGGAACCTGCAACAACAACATTAGTCCAATTACCAGGACTAACAGCATCGAATACAATCTCAAAACTAACAGACTCATTGACTTTTAAAACTTTACCATAAGTAAATTTGCCATTGTTGTATGACCAGTCGGTGCCTTTAAATGAGTTGTAAACAAGTCCTTCTGGAGCTTTTTCAACAACAAAGACATCACCTAAATCACAATCACCAGTATTACGGACAACAATAGTAAAGACAGTCTGATTACCAACATAAACAGTCCTATTCAAAGAAAGCTTCTCAACAGTCATATCCGGCTTATAAACCTTAGTAGTATTGTTAGTGGTTTTATTGTCAGTTTCATTAGATGTGACAACTACAAAATTAGTGAAATTACCAGTTTTTGTAGTATTGAATGTTACATTAAAACTATATGAAATACCAACATAAAGAGTACCATTATATGTCCACATTGGTTTTCCATCACTATTTCTTGAAAATATCCATTTTCCGCTAGGATCTGAAAAACTGTTGTAGATTAAACCATCATAGCCATCTTCAATAACACTAACATTAGTCAAATAGTAACTACCAGTATTAGTAACTTTGATTTCAAAAGTTGTTTGATTACCTAAAATAACAGCTGGAGTTAATGTATTTTTAACAACACTCATATTATAAGTAATATTTTCAATACTACTTTTAAATCCTATCATGTTTTGGATTTGTTTAGTAATATTATATGATTTAAAATCAATTCTAAGTACGGTTGTATCATTTATAATTTCAGAAAATCCCTGATTAGGAATACGGAAACCAGAATTATAATCAGAAATAACCTCTTTGATTATAGAATCAGTACTATCAATATAATTGTCATCAGTGAATATCCAGATTTTTTGTTGTAAATTTCTTATTCTGTCTGGATCTTTCAGATATTTGTATATCAGTATTTTCAAATACTCCGCTACTGATTCACCAGTTATATGATTTTTTAATATGGATAAATCATTATGAGGTATTAATGGAGTTCTAGGACTTGAGGACCATTTAGTCTTTTCAGTACAAAATGCAGTATAATTATCAGTTAATTTAACATTACTGTATCCTTCAGTAAGTTTAAACACATATTCAAATGTTGGTGTTGATTCGTTAACAATTACTTGTTCAATATTATTATTTACCAAAGTAACATTATTTAAAGTAACATTATTAATATAACCAATTGCTTCACCAGTCCCATTATTTACTGTGTTATTAATGAAAATTGTATTGGTAACAGTACCGTTTTCACCACTCCAGTAAATTGCACCACCATCGTTATTTGCAGTATTGTTAATAAATATTGAATTATCAATAGTGGAACCATCACCTGTAATATATACAGCACCACCAACAGTTGAAGCACTGTTATTCTCAAAAATGGAATTGGTGATATTTGCTTCAGACAATATTAAAACAGCTCCAGCAGATCCGGCTGAATTATTGATAAAAGTACAGTTATCAATGTTTGCACCTGCTCTTCTTACTACAATTGCACCTGCTTGTCCACCAATATTGTTAATAAAAGTATTGTTGATTATGTTCATCCTATTTGGCTGATTTTCATAAGTCAGAATTGCTCCACCACGAGTTCCATTGTTAGCTATAAATAAAGAATTACTTACAGTGTTATTTGCACCCCAATCATAAACTCCACCACCATTCATCCATGCAGTGTTGTTTATAAAAGTACAGTTATCAATTATATTGAATTTACCACCAAACATAACTGCACCATAATAACCTTTAGTATCTCTAATAGTGGAATTTGTTATATTGGAAGAAGTACCTGATATGACAAGTATACCATTTTCGGAAGTAGAATTGAGAATAGTTATGTTATTAATTATTGCATTATTGCCTTCCCAACGAATAGAACCAACACGGGACTTGGAATTTTTAATAGTGGAATCAGTTAATGATCCTCCATTACCATCCCATTTAATAACACCACCATATTCCATATACACATTGGAGAAGTTTAAACCTGAAATTGAAACATCATTACCAGTAACCTCAAAAACTCTTGTATTATTAATATTTGCATTTAATAATACGGAATTTGGTTTTGCTTTAATAGTTAGATTATCAATATCAATTTTTAAATTAGTATTATGCGGACCATCATAAACACCCGGATTAATATATATTGTATCATTACTTGATGAATGATTTAAAGCCAATTCAATATTATTAAATGGGTCTTCTTGTGTTCCGCTACCTCCAACAGTCGTATTTTTTCCAACATACCATGTTTTTTCACTAGAAGTCAAAATATCATCATTTGAATTCAGAGTTAAAACATCATCATGTGAATCTGAAGTTAGAACATCATCATTTGATGTGGTATTATCCATACTCTCTTCGGCTGCAACTGCAGACAATGAAATAAGTAAAACTATTGAAAATATCAATATTTTATATATACTTTTAATCTTCATCTTCTTTTTCACCTCCTTTATAATTGATTTTAAGAAAAGATTTAACTTTTCTAAACAAACTAATAATATAGTATTATTATTTTGCATATATAATTTTGATTTTTATTACATATAAATATTATAATTTTGACCGTGTTTTTTAGTATTCGGTTCATTTCTTAATTTAATTTTTTCATTGATTTCTTAAAGATTTTTTTAAAAAATTATAAGCTGTTTAAATTCTCTTAAATGAACAGAAGCATTGGAGATGAGATTGATTTATTTAATTAATCTCTGTAATATATAATTTCCATTTTTTCTTTGATATTAACCTGAATAATAGCATAAAAAGTAAAATAAATAATTCAATTTTGATGCTTAAATTCTTTGTTTGTGTTTAAAAGGATATATTTTAATGTTCAATTTGAGAATATATTATTTAAGCTAAAATAAGTTTAAAAAAGACCAATACCATAAAACAGAATAAAATGGAATATTTTAAAAAAAAGTTGGTTTGAATTAGAATTATTCCTCTAGCCAGATTTTTACAATATCTGCTAAATCATAAACATCACTGCCGCTTATTGATAAACCTTTTTTGATTATGGCATCTTTGCATAGTCTCTTCAAATCCTTACCGCTTTTACCGAATCTTGATCCTTCATGGGTAACAAATGGTTTTATGACTTTTCCTGTAAAATCTAGCTTTTCTAACTGGGTCCACATAGGCATTGGAAGCGTTCCCCACCAGTTCGGAAATCCAATGTATATAATATCATAATCTGAAATGTCACTCAATTCTTCTTTAATTTCAGGTCTTGCATTTGCTTTCAATTCCTTTTTAGCAATGTCAATGCATTTCATGTAATCGCTAGGATAATCCTTTTTTGGAATTACTTTAAATATATCAGCACCAGTAAACTCTTGAATATACTCGGCAATTACTTCGGTGTTTCCTTTTTCAATGCTTTTAATTTCTCCACTGAAGTAATTTTCACCATCTCTTGAAAAATAAATAATTAAATCGGACATGTTTAAATCTTTTATTTTATTTTTTATAAAGCATACTATTTTAATGTTGTTAATCGCAACAATTAATCGAGTGATAAAAAAAGAAAAGAATAATTAAAAATTATTCTTTAATAGAGCGAGCAAGTTCTGCACCTTTTTCGAATGCTTCAGCAAGCATATCTTCATCAGGTACAAATAAAATATCCATTGTGTCAGTTACATTAAATCCTGCACTTTCCAAATCTTTTTGAAGTTTATCTACAGCTCCTCCACCCCATCCTTTAGATGAGAAGATCAATGCATTTTTTTCACTACCAGTTCCTTTGAAGTTAACACAATCTAACCAGTACATCATGTTTCCGATTCTCGGGAATGGTTTGTTCATCATTGTAGGAGCGCCGATTGCAATAGCTTTAGAGTCTAAAATGTCTGTAATTACATCATCAGGACCATCTTCTTGCATAAAGTACATTTTGACTTCGACACCTTCACTCATAATACCTTCAGCAATTTGGAATGCTAATTTCTCAGTTGAGTGATGCATGGTATCATATATAACAGTAATCTTATCTTTACATACACCGGATGCCCATTCAGAGTATTTTTCCACAATCGGTGCCGGATTAGTCCAGATCTGACCATGGCATGGAGCAATCATTTTAATTTCATCTAAAATACCATTGTCAGTTAACTCTTGCAATTTCATTCTGAACATTGGAGAGCCTAAAGTTACAAGATTAGCATAGTATTTTTGTGCTTCCCCTAAAACATATTCCAACGGATAATCCCTGTCAAATCTTTTTGAATGACATAAATGCTGGCCGAATGCATCATTTGAGAATAATATTCCATCTTCAGCTAAAAAAGTAAACATACTGTCAGGCCAGTGAAGCATTGGTGCAGATATGAATTTTAGAGTTCTACCACCAATATCTAACTCGTCACCAGTATTTACAGCATTGAGTTCTAAATCAGAGAAGTTATGATATTGAGCTTCCAAGAAGTTAATACAATTTTGTGATGCATAAATTTCCGCATCTGGATTATATTTAGCGATTGTATCTCTTAAAAATGTTGAATGATCCATTTCTGAATGATTTTGAACGAATACATCGATTTTGAATTCTTTTCCTTCTTGTTCGAATGCGTCTTTTACTCTTGCATCAAACTGATCGAATAATCCCCTGTAAACATTATCAATCAATACATTTTTTTCCTCACCAAATACCAAATATGCATTGTAAGTGGTACCGGGAATTCCATAACCATGGAAAGTTCTACTATTCCAATGGATTACACCAACCCAGTAAACACCGTCAGCTATTTTAAATGCTTTTGCTTTCATTTATATAACCTCTAAAATTTAATTCATATAATATTTATATTGTAGGTATTATATAAACTAATATTATATTTAATAAATGAGGTCATATTTTGAACAAAAGAATCGATTTACATATGCACAGCTTATTTAGTGATGGGGAATTATTACCTTCCGAACTTGCAAGAAGAGCTTTGAAATTAAACCATGAAGCAATAGCTATTACTGACCATGTTGACTGGTCAAATGTTGAAGCAATACCAACAATCCAGGATGCAATTGACGACATTAATGCTAACTGGGACATAACTGTTGTACTTGGAGCTGAAGTAACACATGCACCAGTAGAATCCATTGACGGAATAGCTGAAAGGGCAAAAGAGTTAGGAGCCGAAATTGTTGTTGTCCATGGCGAAACATTAAATGAACCTGTAACTCCCGGAACAAACCGTGCCGCTGTTGAATCAAAACATGTTGATATTTTAGGACATCCCGGATTAATCACTAAAAAGGAAGCGGAAATTGCCCTTAAAAATGATATTTATCTTGAAATTTCAGCTCGTAAAGGACACTGCCTCGGAAATGGTCATGTAGCAAACATTGCCTGTGAAGTTGGAAATAAACTGCTTGTTGATACCGATACCCATGCACCTGATGACATCATTACCTTTGAAAAATCATATGAAATTGCATTAGGTGCAGGTTTAAACCATGACGATGCAATGAAAGCCATTGTTGACAATCCCCGCAGATTACTTAAAAGTAAAGGAATATTATGAAGGCATCTGAACTTTTAGAGGCTATAAAGGAAAATATTAGGTATTATCCCATTGAATATTTGAAAAATAAAGTAGCCGATGATAGGTACAAAGATCCTTTAACTAAAAAGCTTGCTGAATATAACTCAAATGCATATGATGATATATATGAGACAGTCATAATAGATGATTTTGATATAAATGATAAGGTAGTTAAAAAAATAAGGGAAGACATTGCATTTTATTTTGATAAGTATGGCGGAGGTGAAGATGAACATAAGATATTTGCTGAGAACATTTCACTCTACCTGGCACTAATAGCTAAAAAGCCACTTCATCCCTATGGTGAAAATAAAAAAGATGAAGTCTACTATTCAAATGGCTCTTACTACTGCAGAGGCCGCATAAAATATATTCATGATGAAAAATCATTGTGCAGATACTGTGTCTGCAAAAATGTCGGATTCATGGATTTATTTTAAAACTTTATAAGTTAGAATCAGATCCTTATCTAATTGATATGAGTCAGTTAACTCAAGCTTAACTGCTTCACCCATCAGATCAAAACCTTCACCATCAAAAAATGTTTTAGAATCACAGCCACCAACTATCATTGGGGCAACACAAATTCTTATCTCATCAATAAGGCCTGCTTTTATCATGGAAAAGTTTAAAGTAGAACCGCCTTCAAGCATTAGCTTATCAATCCCCTCTTCATGAAGGTAACTCATCAATGACTTTAAATCCACTCTTTTACTTCCGGAGTAGAAAAATTTAACTCCTCTTTTTTTAAATGTTTCGTATTTATCAGATGCAATCAATTCATCTTTATATTCTCTTGCACAGGCAATAATTGTTTCAGCATCAGAATTTGTAATTCTAGCATCAGCAGGGGTTCTAAATTTACTATCAACAACCACACGTACAGGATTATCATCCGGTTTTGCATCAACTTTGTGAACAGTCAATCTCGGATCATCAGCAATTACAGTTCCGATTCCAACCATAATCGCATCACATTCTTTTCTAAGCTCATGAACTCTTAAAAGATCTTTTTTTCCTGAAATATTTGAGCTTCCGGTTTTTGTTGCGATTTTACCATCCAATGTCATAGCTGCACTTAAAATTACATAGGGCATCATTTAATTCACCTAAATATGATACAACATTTCCTTGATTTGTAAGAAGTTCATTAATGTTTTGCTTTCAAGTACCCCCGGCATTGTTAGAGCCACAGCAATACCCAATATGCCAAATACAAAGCCAATAGCCCAGATTAATCTAACGGCATCTTTTTCTGCAATCGGTTTTCTTAAAATTAATCTGATCAATGATTTAAAACCAACATCAGGCCTTACCAATTTACCTTCATCGTTTAATTGTGTTGGTTTTTGCTGCTGACGATTCATAAAACCTGCAGAATAGAATTTTAAAGCTGCATCAATAATATTGGGCATTAATACAATAAATGCAATTAATTTCACACGGCCAATGAATGCAATGCAAACAATTGCAGCACCGATAATTAATGTACCGGTGTCTCCAGGGAAAATTTTAGCGGGATATCTGTTATAATATAAAAATGCAATTAATGCACCAAGCATACTCATGGAAATAATTGTTACATCATATTTGCCTAAAATAATACAGGCTATTGTAAGTGATGCCATTGAAATAATGCCCAGACCGGATTCAATTCCATTTAAACCTGCAAGCATGTTTGTTAGATTAGATCCGACAGATAATGCAATAGGAATTGTAATCAGATATAATAATCCTACATTGGGAGGTGCCACCCAGATTAAAGGAAGACCTGCAAGGAAAAGTAAAAAGAACTTTTCCTTTGAAGATAAGGCAAGTAAATCATCCACAATACCAATTATTCCAACAAGCAATATTACTACAAGAACAACAACTAAATTAAATGTAAGAATGTCATGCATATATATTCCGGAAAATATTCCTATAATAAATCCAAAAAGAATACCGAATCCACCCATCTCAGCAACAACGGGTTTCCAGGATTTATGAATATCTTTCCCAACAATATCAGCCGCTTCAAGTTTTCTTATAATCCTCGGCATAGTTAATCTGCTTACAAAAAAAGATAGTAATCCACAGATTATGGCTATTCCATACAAAGGAATTTGTGGTAAAATCATCATAATAAACTATATAAAATTCATTATTAAAAAAAGTAATTATTTTTTATTTAGAATATAATAAACACTCCTTAATGGAATATTTAATTTTTGGGAAATTTCTTTTGCAGATAATCCCTCATTTTTAAGTTCTTTAATCTCTTCATGATCATGTTTCCTTTTTCTATTGTCATATTTTGCATTACTTTTTTTTAAAAGATAATATACGCGATTAAGTTTTAAATCTAATTTTTGAGCTATTTCTTTTGGTTTTAAACCGTTATCTGATAATTCTAAAACTTCAAACTCAGCACCATTAGTTTGGCTTTTAGCTCCCCAATTATATTTTTTTTTAACTTCAATATCAAGCTGGGAAAGTGCGTCAATATATTTGCTTGAAGTTCTATCATACACACTAGGAGAACAAGTAATTACTTCAAGATTGGGATAATTTTCAATCAGATTCACAATAACTGCAGAACTTAAGGCTTTTGTTATATGAACTGTTTTTACATCTTCATCCATATAATCACTATTTTTTAATTAAATCTAAGAATTTCTTTGACTTGTCACTTTTTGGATTTTTAATATTTTCAATATTTTTAATTTCTTTTTTAATTTTAGATTCATTAATATTTAACGCATTACTAATGTCTTCAAGTTCAATGTCTGAATTCTCATGAATTAAAGCAGCCCCCAATGCAACATGATTGAATTTAATATTGGAATTTTTGATTTGCTTTTCAAATTTAAATTTATCATGCAACAACAAATCCATTTCACAAACAGGAATAATTTTAATATTCGTATAGGTATTTAAAGTTTCGATTACTTTTTTGTGGGTTGTTTGGAATACTTTTCTTTGTTCACGGTCAAGTTCCACTCTGATATAGGGAAATGGGCTGATGTCAATTTTACGTGAATTATTTGATGTTGTAATATAATACCTGAAGATATCCCAAATAATCAATGCAGATGCTATGTTTCTAAGAATGTTTTTATAAATATTTTCCCTTTTCTTTAAATCACGGCTAAGAGACCTATTTATATTCCCATATTTATCATAAAAACCCAAATGTTTGAAATTCTCTTTAATCTGAGATTTTCTCCATTTATCAATTGCTTCCAAATCATATTTGTCAATGAAGTTGGGAGTTTTATTTTCATATTCAGCAAAGATTTCATCATAAGTATTAATTCTTTTAAAATCAGATAGTTTTCTTTTTAATATTTCATCCTTAATATCATCGATTATTTGCTCGCTATATCTGACATAACCAATAGCCAGGGCAGTTCTGGCATGTTTATCATCGATAATGGCAGGTTTTGTTCTATGAAATCTTAATGCTTCAATTCTTACACGTTTACCATATATTCTTCTCACTTCTTCTTCATAGTTATTAATATATTCAGAATCTAAAGTGATGTTTTTTCTAACTAAACGATTGTTTTTATCTCTAAAACGTATAACGAGAGCTATTGTTTTAACAACACCTCTACGTTCCTGTTTAAGTATGTTTAAAACTTGTTTAAGAGATTCACGACCAAATGTATTAAGCTGGTTTCGCAAAACCATATAATTGCCAGACAATGGCAAGTAGGGAATTATTTCTATTCTATGGGTTGCATCTTTTCGGATTTTAAATGAAAAAATAGTGCATCCACAACTGCATTTACCTTCTATTTGCTTATATTCGCTCATAGAATATTTTTTATAGCATGAATCACATTTCACATATCCAAATTGTTCCAAGTTACCAATTGCAATTTTATGTGAATCAATAGCTGATTTAACTCTATCCAGAATGTTTTTCTTAGCATTGGCTTTCATTCTAAATATTTTGTTGTGTCGGCTGTTTTCACCCATTTCTTCAACATCAATATCAGCTACTGCTTTTGATCCATATTTATTTAGGGATGTAAAAGGTGTAGTGTAACCTTGTGCATCCATATCCTCTTTTAATTCTTGTAAAAAGTTTAATCTGTCATCTAGTTTAAAGTACAGGTCTTTGAAATACTCGAAATCTTCGATATTATCAAGACTAATAGCATCATTTGCTATTGCTTTTAAGTAGTTTTCGGCTTTGTTTACTAGGACAGATTCAGGCATTTTAATCTATTTATTGAATTCTTTCCCCAACTTCCGCTTTTACATCTGGAGTTAATAATGCACCAGATTCTCCAGTAGCAAGAATCATACCTTCAGATAATGTTCCGAATAATTTTGC
Organism: Methanobrevibacter gottschalkii DSM 11977; assembly: GCF_003814835.1. Classification (NCBI taxonomy): domain Archaea; kingdom Methanobacteriati; phylum Methanobacteriota; class Methanobacteria; order Methanobacteriales; family Methanobacteriaceae; genus Methanobrevibacter; species Methanobrevibacter gottschalkii. The sequence goes on along the minus strand of NZ_RKRG01000002.1, from coordinate 531,586 downwards.
AGACTGTAAGTTTGCAACAACACATACTTTTCTGCTGATTAATTCTTCTGGAGAATAGAATTTTGCAAGACCTGCAACAATTTGTCTGGGTTTGTCTTCACCGATTTCAACTTGTAATTTTAATAATTTGTCAGATTTTTCAATTTTTTCTGCTTCTTTGATCTGTCCAATTTTAATTATAACTTCATCAAATTGATCAATAGTAATTAAGTCACTCATATTCTCATCCTCATTGTTTTTTAAGTTTTTTTGTAATTTTTCTTTTTGAGCTTCTATTTCTTCATCTTCAATCTTTTTAAATAGAGGTTTTGCTTTATTGATTTCATATCCTGACGGGAGGAATACTGCTGCATCTGCCCAGTTAGATAACTCATCAATATTTAATATTTTAGCTATTGCATCAGCTTTAGTTGGCAGATAAGGTTTTAAGGTGTAAGCTAATGTTTTAGCTAACTGGTTAGATAAGTATAAACAGTTAGCTGCTTTTTGCATGTCTTCTTTTACAGCTTTCCAGGGTTCCTGATCATTGAAATATTTATTTCCTTTCTTAGCTACTTTAAATATTTCAAGTAAACCTTCCCTAAATTCAAAGTTAGCTATAAATTCACCAGCAACTTTCGGTAAGCTTTCAATAGATTTTCTGAATTCCTCATCTTCCCGAGATGGATTTGCATATTCCGGAATTTTATTATCAAAGAATTTACGTGTGAATGTGAATGTTCTATGTAAGAAGTTTCCAATCACATCAGCAAGTTCATCATTGTTTCTTTTTTGGAAGTCATCCCATGAAAAGTCTGAATCTTTATTTAATGGAGCATTAATTGTTAAAAAGTACCTAAGAATATCAGGATCATATTCTTTTACAAAATCATCAATCCAAATAACCCAATTTTTACTTGTAGACATTTTTTCTCCTTCAAGAGATAAAAATTCGCCTGCATAAATCATATCAGGTAATTTACATCCTGCAGCCTTCAATAATCCTGGCCAGAAAATTGAATGATGATAAATAATATCTTTTCCAATGAAATGAACTACAAAGTCATTCCAGTATTCTTCCCATTTTTTGCCAGACTGAGCTGACCATTGTGATGCAGAAGAAATATAACCCAAGAATGCTTCAATCCATACATATAACACTTTGCCTTTTGCTTCATCCAACGGTACTGGAATACCCCAATCCATATCTCTTGTTAAAATCCAATCTTTCAATCCTTCTTTTAACCAGTTTGATGCATAGTTCTTAACATTAGAAGGAAGGTTTTCATTATTATCAATATATTCTTTAAGTTCATCTTCAAATTCGGACAATTTGAATGCATATTGATAAGTATCTTTAATAACAGGAGTAGTTCCACAGGTAATGCAATGCGGTTCATCAAGTTCTGTTGGATCTAGAGCCCTACCGCATTTTTCACAATGATCTCCACGAGCTTCTGCTCCACAAACAGGGCATAACCCTTCAACATATCTGTCCGGGAGGAATTTTTTACAATTTGGACAGTACAGCTGCTCTAAATCCTGTCTGTAAATTAATCCTTTTTCATATAATTCTTTAAAGAAATTTTGAGCAATTTCATAATGTTTTTCATCAGTAGTTCTTGAAAAATTATCCAAAGATATGTTCATTGATTCAACATCACGAACAATCATATCATGATATCTTTTAGAAATTTCAATTGGTTTTTTATTTTCCTTATCTGCTTTAACAGCAATAGGTGTTCCATGTTCATCAGTAGCGCAAACCATCAGCACATCATTTCCAGCCATACGATTATATCTTGCATAGATATCTGCAGGCAGATATGTCGAACGGATGTGACCTAAATGACATGGCCCATTTGCATAAGGAAGTGCACATGAAATAAATATTTTTGACATTTTCTAATCCCCATATTTAAGTTTAAACATTAAATAATTATGTTATTCATGTATAATAAAATTAGCTTTTTTTAGGATATTTTTATAATATTTAATCTTTTTAATAGAAACTATAAATTAAAGAAATAGTAATTTTTTAAGAAAAAATATATATTAAGCTATTAAATTGATTATTGGCCGAGTTATCTTAAAATTAGAATTATTGTTTAATATAAGACTGTTCGCCAAAAGTAATTTTTTCGATGTAAATTTTTCTTTGTTTTTGAATTGAAGTATTTTTAATCAGTTTCAAAAATTAATTTTAGATTTTTGGCGGACACCCATAACTATTATTTTAATTTTCAGTTAAACAAACATGCTATTATGTAAAATGAAAATAATAAAACGGCTGAATCATGATTATTGGATTTGACTTCCCATATACTCGCCATGTCCTGGATAAGCATATGTTAAATCAATAACAAAAAATACAATAAAATTACTTAAATAAATGCATAGTGGTTTAATTAGATCACTATTTCCCAATCTTAAAAAAAATAAAAAAAGAATAATAACTCTAAGAGTTATTAATATTTATTAAATTAATTATTTTCTACGTTTCATAAAACCTAAACCGATTAAAATACCAATAGCCAAAACACCAACTAATGCGTAAATTAAACTATTAGAATCAATGGATTTAGTTGCAGGAGTCTTGGATACTTCATAGGATTTTCCATTACTACTTGCTTCACCTTTATCTTCAACATCACTATCGCCTGAAAGAGAATAGGAAGAAACCCCAACATTAGGATTTAATCCCTTGCTCGGGGAATTATAATTATTTGAAGATGAAAAAATACTATTGGTGTTTGCACTATTGTTATTAGATTTTTTTGGATATTTATTAATGGAATTACCATCATTTCCATTAGAAATTCCATTGTTATCAATTAGAACAGCAGGAATTTTATCTGGCAGAGCTCTAATATAACTTAATACATTAATTCCTTCATCATCGGATTTGCCGGAAATAATCTTATTATAATCATCTCTGGTAATTGGTTTAGTAACTTCAAAACTTAAAGTTGGTAAAGAGACAATATTTTCAGAAGAATAATCGCCTTTTACAAATCTCATCCATTCCGCATATTCATCAGCACCATCTTTAAAGATCGGATAACCAAACTTAATAATTGTAGCAGTTCCGGTATTAGTCTCTGAATTCCATCTGATAATTATATCAGAATCAGCAGTCCATAATGCTCCTGCATTTACATCACTATTGGAATAAGCCAGGTTATAATAATTACCCATACCCGGAGACACGCCAAGCAATCTGGATAACATATCATCCTTACAATAAGTATAAGTTGAAACCAAAACATAACTTTCATTTTCACCTAAAGGCAAATCATCAAATATTTTATCCGCCAACAATACGCCGGGAGAACTACCAGTACAAACATGATTATGGAATAACCAGCCCATTAAAGCATCATAAGGAGGGTCATACCTTAAACTACGATCCTGAATATTATATTGCTGTGAACATTCATATAATTGACCAGTTGTTGAATTATATTTTAGACTATAAGTAACTGAATTATAAATATCAGAAGTATTCAACCAATAAAATTCAATTATCAAATCTTTCCACAATGCAGTATGAACTGGTAATAGATTACCTCTACTTAATCTAGCACCAAAAATATCTTCAATACCATCAAATACCATAGATGTTGCAGTATCATTAATACGTACAAATCCCGCACCAGTCAAAACATAAAAGTTAGACATGTCTTTTTCTATAGTAACATTGATATTTTTAAAGTAATCTACAGCTTTTAAAGAAGCATCAACACCAATTTGTTTTAACTGTGAATCAGATAAATGTACATTATTAAAGATTCCAGTTTCCATTTCAGCATCTGGCAAATTTAAACTGTTAATGTAATCCAAATCCAATCCCCGAGCAGTAATATTCGACGCACTCCATAATTGATTTCCTATTAACTGATTTTTTTGTTCCAATGTAAGATCTTTATAAGCTGCTTCAATTGTGACTAATGATTCAGGATTACTCATCAAAGTTGAAATCAACCAATTTTGATATATTAAATCTTCAGTAACACTATTGTCTGGATTAATATTTGGATATAAACTTTTAAATGTATTTTTTATTTTTGCTTCATCATAAGACATTATAATTAAAAGTCCAGTATTTGATGAGGAATTCCATCTAATGAAACCATTCATATTTTTATTTTCCATAGTGTCAAACCCAATGTATGACATTTTGCCCTGAGTAATATCAAGTGTCCATGTAAATGCATCGTCATCAGAACCACCCGGAACTCCCAACACATAATAAGCAGTATTTTCAAGAGGCTGGGCGCCAGTTTCACCACGTGGCGGATAATATTTAATTAAAGTAGTAACCATAGCCTGACCACTAATTAAACCAGTACATACATGTCCATGATACGAAGCTAAAGTCAGAATATCTGAATATAACCCAGCATTCCATGCATTAGCAATACTTACATAAGTATAAGCATCATCAGCACCTATTAATCCTTTTAATTTTTTCCATTGATTTGTAGTTAATCCAACACCTCCAATTCCAGTATATACTGGAGTTGTAGAAGCATTTTGATAGAATGCCATTGTCAACCTGTTTCCTTTTTTAATAAAAAATGCAAAATTAGTTGGATCTGTTCTTATGGCATGTAATGTTAAAAGATTACCTTTTCCATAAGTTATATGGCCATCAGCAGCATTATAAATTCCATCCAATGCATTTTCTGTAGTAATATCATTAATCCTTGTCATTCCAGCAGTGGTAATAACCAGAACATCATCAGCAGATGAAAAATTAAGTAATCTATCTGCAGATTTTGTCATATCATATCCCATTTTGTAAATATCCGTAGCTTTTAGATTAAAAATAGTAGTTTTGTTTGATTGGGAATTTATGGTTATATTTTGAATCTGAGTTATGTACCCTAGAGCTGAAACTGAAACAGAACATTCTGCTCCGTCATTCAATTTATTCATGGTAATTCTGTAATTGTTTGAATGAATTATATTTTTTGTATAGTTCATATTATTATTGCAATGAGATATGGAAATTTCCGGATTGATTTCATCCCCATATTCGTAATTGATTTTTAAATCAATATCTGTTGAACTTTCATCAGATATTTCCTTAATGCATTCATCATTGTTATGATTGAGTTCTAAATTAATATCTGTCGAATTTTCAGCTGATACCGCATTAATGAATATAAATATTACTAAAACACTTATAATCAACAGTTTTTTATTCATTTAGATTCCTTCTTTTTAAATTATTCCATTTTACAATCCCACTCATAGGGGATAATATCATTATCGATTGGATTAACTCTTCTTTCATCTACATCATCAATATCATAAAACAAAGAAGGCATACCAATAACTATCGACATATCAATTCCAATATTTTTTGTTCCATGAAATATCCCCGGTGGAATATATACAATTATAGGAGATTTATCTCCCATGAAAATTTCATTTATCATACCATAAGTTTGAGAATCTTTCCTAAAGTCGTAAAGAACAACTTTAACCATTCCTTTTACACAAAATAAATGGTCTTCTTGTTTAGAATGAAGGTGCCATCCTTTTATCATGCCTGGATAAGAATATGAAGCAATCATTTGTTTTATATTGCTAGCTTTTAGTTCTTCATCATTTAATCTGATAAATTCACATAAAAATCCTCTTTCATCACTAAACATTGGAAGTTTTCTAATAACAACACCATCTATAAGTTTTTCACCATAAAATCCGGGTATTCTTTGAACACGAGGACTATCTAAATTTTCAAAATCAGTTATACTTTCAATTTTCATTTAATCTCCTTCATACATCCATTCCAAAGGATCTTTTCCATCTGAAAACATCGCTCCAAAAGTTTCGAATTTATTAAGATCTTCAATTGTACAGAAATGCATTCCTTTATCAGATTCCAGCATCATTAACGGTTTCACTTTATTTAAATCCAAAACACCATATTCCTCATCCAAGCAATCGTCATCAACTTCAAGATGAACTACTTCCCCTATTATTAGCAAATATGGAATTCCAATTGGATCTTTGTCTTTATAAATTTTTGTTAGTTTACACTCCATTTGCGAATAAGCTCCTTTAATACCTGGTGCACTTACTTTTTTTGATTCAGTAGCTTCCAAACCTGCCAGTTCATACTCATCCACCTCAAAAGACACATGAGATGAAGTTGGTATAACTGCATCCACCATATCTGCAGATATCATGTTAATAACAAATTCACCGGTTTCTTCAATATTTACATATGTATCCCTCATCATTGCAGAAGCTATGCAAACAAGATTTGTTGGTCTCAATATAGTCACTACACATGAATAAGGAGCAATATTTCTAATTCCTTCTTTATTTGCTGTAGATATTAAAGTCACAGGAAGAGGAATCATGTTTTCTCTTTTAAAATTTTTTAATTTCATAAATTCACCCACATACAAAGATACACTTTTAATTAATGCATGTTATAATGTCATCCAATACACCGATAGAAACAGATTCTACTGAATTTCCTTGAAGATTTAACATAGCTATATCTGAAGAATAATTAATGATTCCTAAAATAGCAATATTGGAATCTAATTTACTTTTTAATATTTCTTCTAGATTATCATCAATTTTGTTTAGAATAACACCGAAATTTTTATTATTTTCGAAAGATAATTTATATGCTTTATTTGCCAGCAATATTGCATCTTCAGAAGGATCAACAATAGCAATTATAAAATCTGCTCCTTCCAAAACACCCCTTCCAAAATGTTCAATTCCGGCTTCAGTATCAACTAAAATCCATTCATTTTCATTGATTGTGAGATGATTTAAAAAATCTCGTGATAAAGCCCCCATTGGACATGCACAACCTTCCATTGAATGTTCAATTTTACCAATCTCAAGAAATCCTAAATTATCATCCCAAGTAACATAATCGTTAGATAAATCATCTAATGACATTACATCAAAAATATTAAGATGATTTTCATCTTTCTGAACAATTTCAAGCAATTTATCCCTGACAGCTAATTTACCTCCAAGATTATTCATTAATGTTTTTTTTGGTTTTTCTATACCTAAAATTTTATTTAAGCCAAAATTAGACTCATCACAATCGACAACTAAAATTCTATTTCCATTATTCTTTAGTTTTCGAGCAAGAAGTGAAACGATAGTGCTTTTTCCACAACCTCCCCTTCCACTAATCAAAACTTTTGGTATTCTAAAAACCTCCTTAATTTTTATAACATGCTCATTAAACATGCAATGAATTATATAATATAGTAATAATAATATATATTTAAGTTATTATTTGTTTAAGAAAAAGATAAGTAAAAGTAATAATAATAATAATTTGTATTTATAAAATGTTAACAAAAATATCAATGAAATTATTATTCTGTTTAATATAATAATTGTTATATATAATTAGTATTATTTAGTTTAATACAATATTTGAGGCCGATAATAAAAAATTTCAATGATTAATATCCTATTCAAACAAAGAAAGAAAGTATTACTAATCAAATTTGTAATACTCAACAAAATCAATCCTATTGATAAACTATATAAAATTCAAATTCAATTACAAAAGTTATTATATTAAAGAATCTGCATTATACTCTAAATTTAATGCTGAAACCTGCAGATATCATAAATACTTTATTTGATTCATCATGAATGATTTTACCAGATAAAATCCGATTAATCATACCTTTCCAAAAACCATCAACATAATATCTGATTTCATTAAAATTTTCCCTATGTTTAATTAATTTCCCAATAGCAATATTGATTTTAAAAATGAGTTAGCTATTTAAAATATAAAATAAAAAATTAAAAGCATGACTGAAGTTTCTTATATTAACCCATTATCAAACGAAGGAAGAGGAATCATTCGAAATTATGGTGATTTAAATCAGATTTTTAAAGAGGATGATTCCTTAATTGAAATTTGTACTCATACTGCAAATCAGAAACTTTCAGATGATTATATTCCAAAATCATACCATGATCTGGCTCTTAAGCGTATCCAATGGGCAATAGAAAAAAAGAATAACAAAAACTTCACTCAAGCGGAATTCGAATTTTTAACAAATGATGAGTTATACTTACAAGATGTAGTAACTTTCCATATATTATGTCAGGCAATTGCTGTTCAGTTTAACACAGGTTCACGTGAAACAAGATTATTTGTCCAATCACAAGGAACACTCATCCTAGAACGTCTCGCTAAAATACCACCAATGTCAAGAGCTGAAATTATTGATGATGTACTTGATGAAGTTAAAATTGATGGCAGCATTAAATGGAAATCACTTAAAGATATTGTTGCAAGCAAAAGGCTAAAATTAACTGATTTATTAATAGATCGTGGAGATATTGTTCTTCAGCAAGACGATTTTTTAAATAGATTTGCCGATAGATTCCATGACAGAAGTCCGGATAGAATGTATAGCATATTGATTGGAGATAGTGTTAAAGAACAAATATTATCAAGATTAGTCATGCAAAAAACCGAAGAATACATTAAAAGAATTAAAGAGATGTCTTCTAGAATTGAAATTCATCCTGCAATTATTAAAATTGGAGAGGAGTTAAAAGAATTCATTCCCGATGAAACTGGAAAATATAATCAATATTATGCAGGCAATGGAGGAATCTATGGTAGTGTTCAAGCTGGAAAATTAAATCCAGATGCTTTTCCACCTTGTATTCAAGAAACAGTTAATGGAGTATCTTCAGGTGGTCGTAATGATGCTATTGTATTATTATTAACATCATTTGCATCCTATGCTAGATTGTATCCAAGAATTTTTGCATCAGAGGAAAATGTTAAAGTTTCAGATATGGATCCTGATTTAACAATTACAGAAAATGAGATTTTACCTTTAATTTTTGATGCAGCAGATAACTGTACACCACCATTATTCGAAGATCAACCACAAGAAAAAATAAATATTATATCAAAATTAGGTTTTGGAATGCATGATAGACTAGACATTAATCATGAAGGGGAAACTAAATGGTACACTCCAATGAGTTGCGAGAAAATAAAAATACATCTGCCTAATCTATGTCATCCAGACAAGTCCTGTAAAGGTATTAATAACCCTTTGTCATGTTATGGACGTAAAAAATTCCAGCTTGATAATGCACAGAAAGAATAACTACAAACTGTTTTGTGAAAACATGAATGGATTATGGTCTTCATAAATTGCATCATAATACTTATTTAAAATGGATGATTCCCACATATTATAATTAGATCTTTCATTTTTTTCAAAATTATATGCTAAAAGGCCTATTTTACGTTTCATCTCATCAATACCTTTTAGCTCACAAAACTCTGTGATAATATCCGGAATATATTCACTAGGTTCACTGCTGCTAAACTCTAAGAATTCATTATATTCCGAAGAAGAGAAAAATTCCTCTTCATCAATTGGATCATCATATGAATCTATTTTAAACAAATCAATGAAAATATTATTTGGAAGTGGAAGATTATTTAATTCAACCCCTATCCCATAAATCTCACCAGTTTCTAAGTTTAGTCTAGTATAACCTGTTTTCATACCTGTTTGCCAATTTTCATAAGCGGGTTTTACAATATCTTCAGGTGTAAGGCTAGATAATATAACTTTTAAATGTTCAATCCCAATTACTTTAACTACTTCTTCCATAAAATTATTTTTAATTATCTTGATTAATAAAAGTGTGCAAAATAATTACTTTGCAAATGCACACTTACCTAATAAATAAATACTTTAAAAGAGTAATTTATAAACATGTTTTCTAAAGCTACACTTAAAGAAAGAAGACAATATTATCGTGAAGAATGGTCAGTAAAAGACTTGCCAGAATTCATTGCTACTGATTTAAAAAAAAGGGAATTCGGTTTTGACCATAATGGGAGAGGACCTAATGATAGATACAAAGTATTTAGAGGACCCGAATCTTTAGGAAAATTTTTAAAATTCAAATCCCCATTTGCAGCATATATTTCAGTAGCATTTTATAATAATCCTAGAAGAAGGGAGGACTGGTTGAAAGCAGAATATATTTTTGATGTAGATGCAAAAGACATTCCAATTAGGACTTGCCAATGCAATGGAGTTTGTGAGGTTTGTCTTGGTGAAGCTTTAGAAATTGTTAACTCATTAATTGACACATTACAGTCAGATTTAGGATTAAAAAATATTCATTTAATTTATTCAGGAAGAGGATATCATATTAGAATTTTAGATGAAGAAATGATGAGTGCTAATAGCGAACTCAGATCTGAAGTTTTAAAATATGCTGCAGGAGCAGAAGTTCCGAAATCTCAATTTATTAATCCTGAAATTTCAAATAAAAGTTTTAACTTTGAGCATTTTACAATCCCTGTTGGATACTCTAAAATATTCACTGATAAAGTGAAATTTAATATTCAGCATTTAGTTGGAAATGAGAAAATTGATGGCATTAATCCAAAATTGATGAAAGATATCCTGTCATCAAGACATCACTTAGATAATGATAATTGGGGTTATTTTAAAAGAGATATTGGCCCTAGAAGATATAAAAATCTTGTTGCTGCTATGGCTCGTGTTAATCTATCAACTATTGATGCAAAAGTTTCAATTGATTTAAAAAGAATTTTAAGACTCCCATCATCACTTCACTCAAAAGTAAGTATGAAATGTATGGAAGTTAAAAACAGAGAAAATTTTGATCCTCTAGACAAGGCAGTCCCTAAATTTGTTTATGAAAGAAAAGGTGTATAATATGGATAAGGTTTTAAGAGATATATTAAGAAATAATCAGTATTTTGAAGAAATAAATCCTGACAGATATGTTCCTGAATTTTTAGGATTAATTGTGAATGGTGTTGTTGTATATCACGTTAACTGGATTGACATAATTGAAAATGAGATAGTATTCATGCATAAAGATATTCAAACTCATCCAATTGTTTCACTTGTTCTAGAAAATCTTAATTCATTAATGATTATAACAAATGAAGGAATAAAGGAAGTATTATAAAAAGTTAATTAAGTAACTTGTCTGTTTCAATGCATTTCATTTTTATTTTTTCAGAAATTACCTCAGCCGAATCATCGCCTGGAATTACATTCCAGTTATATGTAAATTTTTGTGATTTTAGACGGTTTTTTCTCAGACATTCAATATTCTCAAACATTTCAGTGTTTTCATTTCGAGAACCAATTCTTCTAAGAGATTCTTCTGGACTTACATCTAAAAAGAACATACAATCTGATGTTGGAAGAATAAATGCCACAATTTTATAAACAATAGTATTTATTCCGTTTGGAAGATACATCACTGCTAAAATGTATCTGGAGAATATTAATACATCAACATTATCATCATGTGTGTATTTAACAACAGATCTGATTGCATCAAGCCCAAAATAAACAGTTGCAAGCAAATGATTAATTTTACCTGTTTTTAATAGTGCTTCTTTTGATTTTCTACCATACCTATTGTCAAAACATGGATGTGACCTAATAACAACATTACGTCCTTGTTTTTCATACATTTCGGCTATTAATTTCACTTGCGTATCTTTACCAGATCCATCTAATCCGTCAATGACAATAAACTTCTTCATTAAAAACACCAAAATAATTATTCAATTGGATAAAACTCGCTATATTTAGAGTTTCTTTCAATTGGATTTCTACCTAAATCTTTAACCATCCTACTTAATGTATCAATAGATGCTTCAACTCCATCTGGTGCGCCAGAAGCTTCAGATAATTCATCTCCACCTAAAGTACCACCTAAATCATTAGTTCCTGCAGTTAAAGCTACTTGAGCAAATCTATAACCCATTTTCACCCAAGATACTTGAATATTCGGAATTAAATCCCTAAGCATTAATCTTGAAACAGCATATAACTTTAAATCCTGTGTTCCACTAGCTCCAAGGTTTGACTGACCTTCTAAAAAGATTGGAGAATATTCATGCATGAAAGTCATTGGAATAAATTCCGTAAATCCATGGGTTTCTTCTTGTATCCTTCTAATAATATCAATATGTTCCACTCTTTCTTCTAAAGTTTCAACATGCCCATACATAATAGTTGCAGAACCTGGAATTCCAACTTCATGGGCTGTTTTAATAATATTTATCCACTCATCAACACTTACTTTTTCAGGACATATCAATGCTCTTGAACGATCTGTTAAAATTTCAGCGGCAGTTCCTGGTAATGTATCAAGACCAGCATCCTTTAATCTTTCACAACCTTCAGCAATACTGATTCCGGATACTTTACATGCATCAGCAATCATAGTTGGTGAAAATCCATGAATCATTACATTCGGATATTCGTCTTTTAATAAGTGCATTAAATGTTCATAATATTCAATATCAGCATCAGGAAGTACCCCTCCCATTACACAGAATTCATGGGCGCCTTTTTTAATAGCGCTTTGAGCTTTTTTAAGGATTGCTTCATCATCCAGAATATACGCATCAGGATTATCTGCATCTTTTCCAAATGCACAAAATCCACATCTAACTGTACAAATGTTTGTAAAGTTAATATTACAATTATTAATGAATGTTACATTATCTCCAACGATTTTTTGCCTTAAATAGTCAGCAGTTGCAAGTAATGGGTATAAATCAGCACCTTTAATATTCATTAAGTAATTTGCTTCCCCAACAGTTATTTGTTCATCTAAAGATTTAGTTAAAATCTTCTCTGTTTTAGAAGAAATTGGTAGTCTATCAAACATGATTCATTATTAGTTTTAAATTAAATAAAAAGATTACTATTCTATTTTAAGAATTTATAAAAATATAATCTAATTAAACTTAAAAAATTCATAATTGAATAGTTTTTTATAATAAATCTAACAAATATGTCATAAAGTAAAGTAACAAAGTGATACAATGGATAGTAGTGAAGCTATATTTGATGGACTTAAAGATGCAGGAATTAACTTTATTGTTAGTGTTCCATGTGTTAACTTATCAAAATTATTAAATATGATTGATAAAGATCCGGATATTATTCATATTCCAGTTACTCGTGAAGAAGAAGGAATAGGAATATGTGCCGGAGCATATCTCGGAGGTAAAAAAGCAGCAATTTTAATGCAGAATTCAGGGCTTGGAAATTCAATTAATGCATTAAAATCCCTAACAGAACTATATGAATTTCCTTTACTTATGGTAATGAGCCATAGAGGTACTGAAGGAGAAAATATTTGTGGACAGGTCCCAATGGGTGAGTCAACACCATTAATATTGGAAGCAATGAATTATAAATTCTTCAAGCCAGGAACTCCTGAAGGAGCATATGAAGATGTAAAAGAAGCTTGGGAATTATCAGTTGAAGAAGGAAAACCTGTAAGTGTATTACTTGAAATTAAGTATTGGTGATAATATGGCAAGAAGAGAAGCTATTGAAAACATAATTAACTGTATTGACGATGAATTAGTCGTTTGCAATATTGGATTTCCATCAAGAGAATTATATGATATCAAAGATAGGAAAGAAAACTTTTATATGATTGGATCAATGGGACTTGCATCTTCAATTGGACTTGGTCTTGCATTAGCACAGCCTAACAGGAACATTGTTGTAATTGATGGGGATGGAGCACTTTTAATGAATATGGGATCACTTGTAACCATATTTGCAAATAATCCGAAAAACTTAACTTGGATTGTAATAGATAATGGTGCATACGGATCAACTGGTAATCAAGATACTTATGCTCAAAAACTTGATTTAGTGGATGTTGCAAGAGGAGTTGGATTTAAAAATAGTTATGATTTTGAAGATATTAATCTAAAGGAATTTATAAAAAGTGATGATGCAAGTTTTATTGTATATCACACAGAACCCGGAAACTCAAAAGCTCCAATTATTGATTTAAGTCCAGTAGAAATTAAAAATAGATTCATGGATATTGTTTAACTTAAAAATTAAAATCTAAAAAAAATAATGAGGGTTATCCTCATCATAATTCAGCTTCATCTAATTCTTCAATTTTTTTATCGAAATCAACGAATTTGCGAGCTAATCCTGAGAAGTATGGAATATATACCTTCGAAAATGTTACTCTTTCCGGATTTTCACCCATTTCATAAATTCTATCTTTTACCCTTTGGATTTTACGTTCCACTTCATCATACATTAAATCTCCAGGGAATTCGCCAATAAATACACCATCAGCACCATTTTCAAGAGCATATTGAATATGTCTTGGCCTTACACGATTTACTGAAATCACTTTAATAATATGGATAGATTCAGGGTAAGACAATCTATTTACACCAATATTATCAGCAGCAGTATAACCAATGTTATCTAAAAATACCAATATTGTACGTTGACCCTCTTGTTTTTTAGACAATACTCCTTTTATTGTGGACATGATTTTCTCATCAATGTTACCATTAACTGTAATTGCTCTTTGATTACATCCAACAAGGCACTTTCCGCAACCAGTGCAACTCATCGGATCGATATAAATCTCATCATTTTGTATGCTCATAGACTTATATTTACATCTCTCTATACAGTCACCACAGACTATACATTTTTCAGTGTCAATTTCTGCAATGAACGGTTCAATTTCCACTCCACCATAATTGTATTCATTTACTTTTGATGCTGCTGCAGTTGCCTGCATAATTGAATCAGTGATATCTTTCGGATCTTGTGCGGTTCCACATACAAATATTCCTTGAACATCAGTCGCTACCGGTTTGATTTTAGGGTGTGATTCTTTAATAAATCCATCCTCAGTAGTACCAACATTTAAAATTTCAGCAATTTCTATTGTGCCCTCAGATGGTTCCATTGCAGTTGATAAAACTACCATATCAGCTTCAATTTCTACAAATTCACCTTTAATTGTATCTTCTGTTCTTACAATGAAGTTATCTCCTTTTTTAACTACTTCACCAGGACGTCCTCTAATAAACCTAACTTCATTTTCCTGAGTGTGCTTATAATATTTTTCAAACATTCCAGGAGTTCTAACATCAGTATAACAAATTAAAACATCAGTATCCGGATATTTATGCTTAATGATATTGGCATTTTTTAGTGCTATTGTACAGCAGATTTTAGAACAATATCTATGTCCTTCTGGTTTTTCATCTCTTGAACCAACACATTGAATCATAACAACACGTTTTGGAACTTCACCATTAGATTTTAAGAGTTTACCTTTGGTTGGTCCGTTAACACCAGTAATACGACCTAATTCAGATTGTGTTATTACATCATCATAACGGGTGTATCCATATTCCGGTCTTTTTTCCATGTCAAATAACTTATGGCCTGTTGCTACAATAACAGAACCTACTTGAAGCGGAATCCTTTCAGGTTTTCCTTTAAGTCTAATAGCTTTCATAGTGCACTCTCTAAAACAATCTCCACATTTAGAACAGTTTTCCATGTCAATTACATAAGCTTCAGGATAGGATTGTCCAAAAGGCCTGTAAATTGCTTTTCTTAAAGATAAATTATCATTCCAATCATTTGGAACTTCAACTTCACACACTTCCGCACAATTACCACAAGCAATACATTTTTCAGTATCAACATATCTTGGAGATCTCTCCAGTATTAGATTATAAGTTCCAGCACGTCTTTCAGCTTCAATAACCTTAGTATTTGTCAAAACTTCAATATTTTCATTCCAAACAAGTTCATTTAAAATCGGATTTAAAAGACACATACCACATTCTTCTGCAATTTTAACAGGTGAAAATACCTTACCAATTTTAGCCATATGCCCTCCAATCGAAGGGGATTGTTCAATTAAGGTAACTTTTGTTCCCTGCTTGGCAAGAGATAACGTTGCATTCATTCCAGCTATTCCACCACCGATAACAGCAACTTCATCAGGAGTTTGGCAATAAATCGGATCTACTGCATCAGATTGTTTAACTTTCTCAATAGAAGCATTTATTAAAGTAATAGCTTTGTGAGTTGCTTTTTCATTATCCGAATGTACCCAAGAACACTGTTCTCTTATATTTGCCATATCCATCAAATAGGGATTTAATGGTTTGATATAATCCTGAAAAGTTTTTTCATGGCTTATCGGCGAACATGCTGCAACTACAACACGATCAAGATCATGGTCAAAAATTGCATCACGAATTATTTTACGTCCATTAAGTGAACATAAATTTTCAAACTGTCCGATGAATTCTACATCCAATGCATCCCTTACTTCATCTAAATCAATAGTATCTGCAATATTTCCCCCACATTCACATAAAAACACACCAATTTTCAAATTATCCCTCATTTGTTGACCTCCTTTAACTCTTTAATTACTGAATCTATCGGTACTGTGTGAGCTTTAACACCTATTACCTTATCAAAATCTCCTCCCATAGCCAATGCAATAAACTGAGCTATATTTAGATGTATTGCTCTGAATTTTCTGCCTTCACGTTCTCCGATTAAATGTTGATACCTATCAAATTGAATATGGCAATTCGGACATAGATGAACTAAAATATCAACATTTTCATCATCTATTGAATTCATTTTGTCAGCAGTTGCTGTAAATGACAAATCAGGATTAGAATACCTCTGCCTAAATCCAGTCCCACATGTTGCACGTTTGTAATCATACCAACCAATAGTATTACAACCACATGCTTCAATCAATTCATCAAGAATATTAGGATCCCTCACACCACCAATAGTATCCTCATAGTGTACTTTACAGTAATGACATCCATGGTGTGTTGCTATTGCATAATCACTTAAATCATATTTAATATTATCTTTAATTTCATCTTTTTTACCATACAAAATATCCACAACATGAAAAATATTTTCTGTTGGATTTAAATCATCTTTTTCATATTTTAAGTGAGACAAGTCATTATCATCAAATAGCTTGTTAATATGATTTCTCAAATCATCTTTTTTGTTGAGTAATTTTACTGATTTTTTATTAATTGCATAACATGTTGCACACATCATAACTAAATTTTTACGACCTAAATTACCTGCTATTTTAAAATTACGTGCTCCAATAGCTGTTGTATCAATCTGATCAAACACATCAGAATAATGACCAAGCCCAGTACAACAGGTTTGATTTTCTGAAATTGCATAATCAATTCCCAATTTATCAAAAACAAACTTTGTTGATGATTCAATACCTGGATATTCAACACTAACAAGACAGCTTCTAAATAAAAGAATATCACTATCTGGAATTACTTTCATTTTTATCCTCCTGTGTTGACCTTATTGTTTCAATTTTATCTTTAAAACCGGTAATGGTCAAAATTTTACTTACTTCATCAATAACTTCTTTTGACGGCATTAAAGGAGGATTTAAATCTAATTCTTTTCTAATTTCATCTAAATGTAATCTAAAATCCCACCATCCCGGCACATCACGATCAATATCTTTGAAAAATATTTCAGGAATTGCTCCAATAGCTGCAGTAAAATAAGAATCTGCAAAACCCATGTATTCATAAAGTTTATCATGTCCAATTTCGTTTTTAATTGCAAACTGCTTTAAAATTTGATTTACTTCACATACACTATTTCCAACAGGACATACACTATGACATGTATAACAATAAAAACAATTCCAGATACAATCATCTTCAATAATTGATACATCACCATCCAATACTCTTTCAATAATATCACGAGGATTATAATCAGAATGTAATGCTGCAGGACATGTTGAAGTACACATTCCACATTGAACACATTTTAAAACACCTTCTTCTTTAGAGTTTTTTACATCTTCAATAATCTCTTCAGCAAAATCAATCGGTGAATCCGTAATTTTTTGCATTTTAAAACACCTATAATTTAAATTCCTGATTTTGAATCAATTTTTTTAACTTTAAGGATAATTTATTTCCCCTTAACCTATCAGATTGTCTGCAGATAATTGGAATATTTACATCTTCATTATCAATTGTTAAATCTACACTTCCCATATTCATATCAAATGCATCATGGCGACAATAATTAGCACACATTCCACATCCAAAACAATGTGTGAGATCCAATCTTTCATTTGCAAATGCATTTGTTGGACAGACCTCTTCCACAGTGCATGAATCACATTTATAACAATTAGCCCTGTCGTATTGTGGTCTTAAACTATATTCACCCCAAAGTTTAGCATAATTGGTTTCAGTTAGCGGCAGATGACGTCCTTTGATATCGGATACAGTAATGCTAATTTTATCATCAGTTATTAGTAAATTATTATAAATTTCTTCATTTAATACTGGTATTGGAATGGCTACTGTATCATAAACTTCCCCGCCCTGGCCTGTTTTAAAACCGCCAATATAATATGAATCCATTTGCATCAAATCTGCAGTCAACATTAAATTTGGTTTTTCAGCACTTGATCTTGTTCCATTACCAAGTACATAACCTTGTGTTCCATTTATAAGAATTTTAGTTCCCTCTTTTATAACGTTTTGAGGAACATCATTCTGAAGCGGATTCAAATCACCGCATCCTGAGAAGGTTAATCCACTCAAGTTTCCTCCAAGAGGTTTTGCAGCAAATATTGATGAAATATCTTCTTTATTTGGGTTTGTAAAAGCAGTGTAATTTTTAAATGCCATACGAGTTCCAATAATTTGCGCTCTTATAATATCCTCTTTAGTTATTGTATTATTGATTGTTTTGCCATCTGCACTTTCAACCCTTACATCAATTTCTTTTCCTTCAAGTATGTCTTTA
Source organism: Methanobrevibacter gottschalkii DSM 11977 (assembly GCF_003814835.1). Classification (NCBI taxonomy): domain Archaea; kingdom Methanobacteriati; phylum Methanobacteriota; class Methanobacteria; order Methanobacteriales; family Methanobacteriaceae; genus Methanobrevibacter; species Methanobrevibacter gottschalkii. Next base: position 512,894 of record NZ_RKRG01000002.1, on the reverse strand, counting down.
AATAAGAATCCTCCACCATAATTTTCATTATGAATGGAATGTGCAGTTCCATGAATAATTACATCAACAGAACCTAACCACTCATTTGGACACGGGCCTGCATATGCTGGAACTCCGTTTAAATAAACTTCATTTGCTCTTATAAATTTACCCGGTTCAGATACTACAAAATTTAAAATAGCTGCTGTCCCACTCATTACACCACATGTTCCGCATGTAACGACATCAACTTCATTAAAACTTGGTGTTTCATCATTTTTTATGAGTTTTTTAAATTCTTCTGCAGTGTAAATATTCGCTTCGCCATTGGTGATTTTTTCGTTAATTTCACCAATTGTTCTATTATTCTTCAATTGATACACCTTTTTATAATTTTCCGAAGGTATCTCCTCTTAAACCTCTTCTTAGTGTTTCAAGAGATGTGATTTCATCACTAGAAATATTTCCTAAATTAACAGTATTTCCAAGTTTTAAAATGAAAAACACTTGCTGATTTTTATTTGGTGCTTCCCAAAGGATTTTTTCTCCTTTGATGCTGTTTAGGATTGTATCAATTTCATCTTCTTTAGCATTTCCTTTACTATCAAATATTCCAATATTCTTTCCGCCCTCGCGAGCTTCTACAATTATTAATGAGGAACCTGCATTAAGTTCATCAGCCATATTAGAAATTCTCTCGTCAATAGACAATTCCTTATCTAAAATTGGATTTTTTTTACCAATTTCAGATAACACTTCAAAACCTGATTCTTTTGCTTTTTCAATGCATTCCAATTTGTTTTCATGAGGGATATCTGTTGATCCATCTGATACTTCAATAGCTGGAAAACCTAAATTATGTGCTTCATCAAAGAATTCTTCAAGTTTATCTTTTGTATAAGCAAGTTCAAAAAGTGTTCCTCCAGTATAGGGAGTAATATTATGAGATTTATACATTTCAACTTTAGATTTAATGATGTCCTGTTCATGAACAATGGATGTTCCCCATCCAAACTTTAAATAGTCTACGTATTCACCTGAAATATCCATTAAGCTGCTTGCAGTTTCAAGACCTAATCCCTTATCTAAAACCATTGTTAAACCGGATGTTCTAGGCTTTTTTTCCCTTTTTATTGATAAAAATTCAAAAGATTTCAAAAATATCAACTCTAATAACTTTAATTTTAATATAACAATAATATAACGATAGTTATTTTTTTTATATATTTACAATATTTATATGTATATATGGATTATTAAGATTTTGCTTTCAAATGAATAAGAAACAAAAATAAAAATAAAAGAAGATTATTTTGCACTAAGTTCAACTTGAGACCTAGTTACTAAATCTCCAAGTGAGTTGCGAACATTGTCTGGAATTGAATTATTCTCTTTATCTGCAACAACTTGCGCAATAATTTTACAAAGGACAAAAATAGCATGTTTATGTTCTGCTTTAGTTTTATGAATATGATGAGGGCTTATTTTTAGGGATATATATTCACTACAATCATTTGTAATTTGGTCATCTTCTGCTAAATATTTTAAAACATATACTAAAAATTGGTGTAATTGTATCATTTCATCTTTATACATTGAATCTCCCCATAAGATAACTATTCCGTTAGTTAAAGTTACTCCTATAATCTTTATACATTATATATACTATTACTCCTATTTAAATATTGCATTCAAAAATACAGTACATTAACTAAATGTTTCATTATTATTTAAAGTAAAATTTAAAAATTTTGAATAAATAAACAAACTTATTTATCCAAATTATACAATTAAAAGACATTAATAAAAACAAAATTATTACTTTGAACAAAAATAGATTAAATAAATATAAATTTTATAACATTTCATTTAAACGAAATAATAATATTATAATTCCATAAAAGTAATTTAAATAAATATTAAATTAAAAAGAATTTTAACACTGTTAAACTAATCATTTTAATTTAAAATAGTTAAAATGTTAAACAATTTTTACATCAAACTCTTTAGTCTCAATAATTTTTGGTAATCTGCCAACAGTTCCCACATTATTTTCTGAAATTATTAATAGACCGTCAAAAAATTCACTATAATCCTCCCCGCATTCCAAACCCTTTGAAACTTTTTCTTCACTATTACTACCATTAACTTCATTAGCAACTCGGGTTGCAATTCCATCTGAGATGGCAGATGATTTTGAAATAACAGTAACACTGTCTGATTTGCCAAAACTTATGGAGTGCCCAATTTTTCCTGATGAAGTGCAAATCCCTAAAGGTTTTTTTCTAGGTTTAATTTTAAAAGCAATATCATTTCCCAGAACTTGATTATTGGAATAAATTCCGCACAATAATGATGAATCATTTATAAGGGCAATATCTCCACCATTTTCCACAATGGAATATTTAGAATCCTGTTCAATTAAATAATTAAGCGACAATTGAGATATTGCACCTGCAACACAAGCCATTGGACCAACATCAGCAATATTGGATGCATCAATCATTGTTTTTACAATTAATGGAAGATTATCTTCAGATTTAATCGGTTCTAATGACAATGCAAATTCCTGATTTTTAAAAATATAATTTTTTAAATCCCTTCTAATAGAAAATATGTATCTTTTTAAATCATGACAACTAAGATCAGTTGTTAATCTGATATGCGTTTCATCTAAATTAATTTCAGAAATATCCATATAATAATATATATCATTAAATCAATATTAATTTTTATGAAAGCTATTAACAAGATGCTATGTTTGGTTGATGGTGAACACTACTTACCTGTTACACAACAAGCAATAGATACTTTAAACAACTTGGAGCATATTGATGTTGCTGGTGCTGTTTTTATTGGAGGAACTGAAAAGCTTAGAGATGATTCGGAAGAAACATACTCACAAAAACTAGGAGTTCCAGTTCAATTTGCAGAAGATAAAGATATTCCATATGATATTATCGTCAGTATGATTAGACAATATAATATTGATACAGTCATGGATTTAAGTGATGAACCAATATTGGATTATCCTAAACGGTTTAAAATAGCTTGTAGTGTACTTAATGAAGGAATAAGTTATGAAGGTCCGGATTTTAAATTTGAACCTGTATCACAATATGACATTATGAAAAAACCATCAATTACAATTCTCGGAACTGGCAAACGTATTGGCAAAACTGCAGTATCCGGATTTGTATCTAGATTAATTGACAAAAATAATTATGAACCTTGTGTAATAGCTATGGGTAGAGGCGGACCTAGCGAACCTGAAATAGTCCATGGTGAAGAATTAGAAATAACCTCAAAATTTCTCCTAGAACAATCTGAAAAAGGAATTCATGCAGCAAGTGATCATTGGGAAGATGCTTTAATGAGTAGGATATTAACCATAGGTTGTAGACGTTGCGGCGGTGGAATGGCTGGCGAAGTATTTTTGACCAATATGAAAAAGGGAGCAAAGTTAGCCAATGAAGTTGATTCAAAATTAGCAATTTTTGAAGGTAGCGGAGCTGCAATACCCCCTATCAAAACTGATAAAAAAATCACACTTGTTGGTGCAAATCAACCAATTGAAACAGTAACAGGTTACTTTGGACCTTACAGGATTTCACTTGGAGATTTAATTATCTTAACAATGTGTGAAGAACCTATGGCATCAAAGGATAAAATAGCTAAAATTGAAGAATTCATACAAGAAATTAATCCAGATGCTCCAATTATTTCAACAGTATTTAGGCCTAAACCATTAGAGGACATTTCTGGTAAAAATGTTTTATTTGCAACTACCGCACCTGAAGGTGTTAAAGACAAACTAGTTCAGTATTTAGAGAAAAATTACAAATGCAAAATCATTGGTACAACATCCCATTTATCTAATAGGCCGCTTTTACGTGAAGATATGAAAAAATATATGGATAATGCCGATGTGATGCTCAGTGAACTTAAAGCTGCCGCAGTTGATGTTGCAACAAAAGATGCAATAAATGCTGGTCTTGATGTCGTTTACTGTGACAATATTCCAATTCCAATTAATGATACATATCCAGATTTATCAAAAACAATCATTAATTTAGTAAATAGCGCAATTGACAATTTTGATAATCAAATATAAATTGAGGATAAAATATTCCTCTTGCTTTTTTTAAGTTCCATAATGTTTAAATTAAAGATAACCATTCAAGAAAAATTAATTTATATAAGATAATACTAAAAGTTATACTAATGAAAACAATAGCTATTGGTGTTGGAAAAAATGAAAATATAATACAAGCTTGTCATATTTTTAAAGAAAAACACCCAAAAACGGATTTAAAACTAATATATCGTGATGAAGACTTAGTGCGTGCAGTTTTAGATAATAAAATACATGGTGTGGTTCGCGGGTCACTTCCAGCTTCTAATATTATGAGGGAATTAAAGGAAATCTACCCAGAGATTACCCGAGCAACTTATGTTAATGGAGACGAATATGAATTTCTATTAACACCTGTTGGAATCGATGAAGGCAACAGTGTAGAAGATAAATTAAATATTGTCAAAAACTGCATTGCTTTTTATAAAAGACTTGGAAAAACTCCAAAAATAGCAGTTCTTGCAGAAGGAAGAAAAGATGATTTTGGAAGAGGCGAAGAAGTGTCAAAATCTATTACAGACAGCGAGAAACTAACAAAACTTATCCAAGAAACTACTGGAGAAGAAGTTAAAAACTATTATATTCTAGTTGAAAAAGCAATTAAAGATGATTGCAATATTATTGTTGCCCCAAACGGAAGAGTGGGAAATATCATATTTAGGACATTAGTTTTACTTAATTCCTGGCCAAGTTATGGTGCAATAACCTTTGGAATGGATAAAATATACATTGATACAAGCAGAGATCAAAGTATTGAAGGGTATGTTCGTAGTTTAATATTAGCAAATACTCTAGATAACTTTTAAATAAAAAAAGGGATAACATGGCAGAAAATATACTTTACAGATTATATGAATGGTACATCTCAAGGAATTTAGTTCCTGAAAAAATGCCAAAACATGTTGCTTTTATTATGGACGGCAACAGAAGATACTCAAAATTACAAGGAAACATTGATGTTGTTAAAGGACATGAAATGGGTGTGAATATTTTAGAAAAAGTAATGGATTGGAGTATTGAACTTGGAATAGAGATTATTACTGCTTATGCTTTCTCAACAGAAAATTTCAATAGATCAAAACATGAAATAGATGGATTAATGAACTTATTTGTCATTAACTTCAAAAGATTAGTGGACAATCCGAAAATACATAAATATGAAGTAAAAGTTAAAGTAGTAGGCAGAACTGAATTACTTCCGGATAATGTGAAAGAAGCAATAAAAGAAGCAGAAGATGCAACAGCACAATATAATAAAAGATTCCTCAACTTAGCTATTGGATACGATGGACGTTTAGAAATTATTGATTCGTTTAAAAAGATTATTAAAGATGTGCAAGATGGAAAAATATCTATTGATGATGTGGATGAAGAACTTGTAAGTAAAAATCTTTATACAGCAGGACTTGATGATCCTAATCTAATCATTAGAACCAGCGGGGAGGAACGTTTAAGTGGATTTTTACTTTGGCAATCTTCATACTCAGAATTATATTTCTGTGAAACTTTATGGCCGGAACTTAGAAAAGTTGATTTTATAAGGGCAATCAGATCATATCAGGCAAGAGAAAGAAGGTTTGGTGCATAATATGATTGATACACATTGCCATATTGATTTTGAAGATTTTGATGATGATAGGGATGAAGTTATCAAAAGAGCCAAAGATAAATTAGATAATGTAATTGTTTCAGGGTACAGTAATGACAGCAATATGGACGTTTTGAAACTTTCAAAAGATTATGAAGGTTTTATTTATCCAACTTTCGGTTTTCACCCTGTAAGTTCACAAAATGCAACTGATGATGAAATAAAAACTGCTCATGAAAACATTGTTGAACATTTAGATGACATTGTAGCCATTGGTGAAGTTGGAATGGACTACTTTTATGTAACCGATAACTCATTACGCAAAAGACAGCAGAAAATATTCACCGGTTTTTTAGAATTAGCTAATGAATACAAAAAACCAATTGTAATGCATGTAAGGGATTGTGAAAAAAAAGCTGTTAATATCATCTATGAATATGAAGATATTCCTTATTTTGTTTTTCATTGCTATGGTGGTAGCTTAAAAACTGCAAAAAGAATAATGAATATGGACAATGCATATATGAGCTTTTCTACTATGCTCTGCTATTCTAAACAGCACCAGGATTTGATTGAAAAAATAGACTTGGACTATATTTTAACTGAAACGGACAGTCCTTATTTGGCAATGACAAAAGAAGAGAGAAATGAACCTGCAAATGTTGTAAATGCAGTTTATAAAATAGCTGAAATTAAGAATATGGATATCGGCACAGTTGATGAAATTACCACAAGCAACGCTTGTAATATTTTCAAAATTTAGTAATGAAGTGTGAAATTTAAATTAATAAGCACATCTCTTTCTTCTTTAACTGCTTCAATTTCAAGTTCAAAGTCTGATAAATCATCCATAATCAGTTTTATTAAATTCCAATCAAGCAATGAATCATTGAAAAATATTGTGAATTGGTTTCTATCAATAACAACTGGTTTTCTACAGAATATTTTAAAAGCATAGAAGTATAATTCAATTCTGAAAGTTAAATCTTCCCTATCCCCATTTCCATTGATGAAATATTCCTCCAAATCGTTCTGCAATATTTTACCTTCATCCCCAGTATCCACTTTAAAAGTTTCCATTTCTTTTAAATCTTCCATCAACTGCTTTTTTTCATCTTCACTATACATGAAATCAATATATGTATTTATACCCATTTAACATTAGCGGTCGTGTAAACATAATGAGGTGAAAAAACTGGATTATAAAGTTTATTGGTGGCATTTATTGAATTAAAACTAACTGCAATGGATTTTCTTAAGTTATAATTTATCCTATCCCCAATTGAAGTTAATTCTTTATTATTGAATCTGTCAGATGTTTTTGCATAAACTTTAAACTGGATTTGTTTTTTATCATAATTATTATCTCCTCCAAGCTCAGTATATGAAATATTAACTATCTCAACAGAATATGGTTCCAATACATTCATTTTAGAATTTGAATAATCACTGTAAGCATCTGCAGGATAAATTCCGCTTGATGATGTAGCAAGCCCTTCTATAACACCGCTGTGTGCTGCTGCCATTGCAATATTTAGTTCATTTTCATCTGAAATAAACACAATAGAAATCATTAAAACGATTATTAGTGTTCCAAACAGAAATAATAACTCTGCTGAAATCTGTCCATTGTCACCTGTCATGTTATCACAATTTTTCCATCATCAGATTTTGAAATATAATATCCTCTCCCGCTGATTAATTTATATTTAGAATCCATATTCAAAAGAGGAAGCATAGTTTCACCTTTCTTATTATCATATTCTATTGTCAGTTTGGATTTATCAACAGTAATTTCAAAATAACCTTTATCCGATGGCAGTTTAATGTATTTTGAATAACCAACACCATTTGAATTAACTTGGCTAATTACACAAGAAACATCATTTAAAATGATTCTATGAGATACAGAATCTTCAATATTAATACTTGAGTTAATAAGTGATGAGGAATAAAACAATAAACCACATCCAATTGTAAAGAGTATAAATAATGTAAAAATGTATTCAACTGAAACAAAACCTCTATCATTCATATTTTCTAATTAATTTAAATATTAATAAAGTTTGCTCAGATTAAAATTCAATTTTGATACATAATAATTAAATAATACTTGAAATAAAAAATTAAAATATGAAAGGAAAAGTTATATTCATTGGTGCGGGTCCTGGAGATCCTGAATTAATAACTGTTAAAGGAAGGAATGTCATAGAAAAAGCTGATGTAATTATTTATGCAGGTTCACTTGTAAATCCTGATGTTTTATCTCCTGCTCGTGAAGACTGTGAGATTCATAATAGTGCCTATTTAAATTTAGATGAAACAGATGCAATCATTACAAAAGCAGTTGATGAAGGAAAACTAGTCGCTCGTGTTCATACAGGCGATCCATCAATTTATGGAGCAATTGCTGAACAGATCCGTGAACTTAAAAAACATGATATCGAATATGAAATTATTCCTGGAGTAAGTTCATTATTTGGTACTGCAAGTGTACTCGAAGCAGAATTAACCTTACCGGAAATTTCACAAAGTGTAATTATTACCCGTCCAGAAGGTAGGACTCCAAAACCAGATGGTGAAAGTTTAGCAAGTTTTTCCAAACATCATGCAACAATGTGCATTTTTTTAGGTATTGGTATGATTGATAAAGTGGTTGATGAATTACTTGTAGGTTATGAAAAAACTACACCTATTGCTGTTGTTAAAAAAGCAACTTGGCCAGACCAACAAATAATCAAAGGAACCCTCGAGGATATTGCACAAAAAGTAAAAGATGCCAATATAACAAAGACTGCAATGATTATAGTTGGAGATGTTTTAGACCCTGGAGATTTTAATGCATCTAAGCTATATGACAAAAACTTTAAACATGAATATAGATAAATTTCATATTCATACTTTTTTATTCTATTTTTCTCAATAAATACCGCACAACTTGCTGATAATAGGCATTTTAGACAAAACTGCAGCAATAACAATAGAAATTACAGCTATTAATAGAAATATTGCTGGAATCATACTAAATTGAGTAACTGGCATGTATTTAATAATTGCATTTACAATAAAACCGTGCATTAAGTAAATCGTAAAACTAAAAATACTTAAATAGTAAATAAAGCTACCAATAAATGAATTTTGAACAAATGAATGTAGTTTTGATAAAACAAACTTTGGTCTAAATTTAGCTAATTTACTCATATACCTTAAAATCAAAAATAACAAAGCACATTGAACAATAATTGAATAGGACTCTATGTAAAATACATGACTAAAATTAAATGCATAATAACTATTTAAAGCAAGAGAAATAATAAAAAGAACACTGCATATTACAACCATAGGAAAAGAGTATATATTAAACTCTTTATTTGCTAAATAATAACCTAAAACTGCATATCCAATATATATTCCTACATTGTTGAATATGAAATCAATATAATAAGTTTCATTTAGCTGCATATTTGTTAATATAACTAAAAATACCCATATAATCAAGAAATATTCTGCACCTTTAATCCCATATTCTTTAATAAAGGAATTAAATATGGGAATAACAAAATAAATCCCTAAAATTGCACATACAAACCATGGAAAACCAACTTGAACACTTGCTTGAACTAAATTATCATAAGTAAAACCTATAAAAATTAGAACTGATAAATATCCAATAATCTGCCAAAAAATTGTTGGAATTAATACTCTGGCAAATCTTCTTTTTAAAAAATCAGATAAATTATATTCCCTGCCAATCAGCAATGCCCCACTAATCATGAAAAAAAGAATAACACCCATTCTAGCAACTGTAAGATAAGAAAGAAGAGTGGGAGATGTTAAATAATCCATATTAGTGGGAAAATTTTGAATTGTATGAGCAAATATTACGCATAAAATTGCAATAGCTCTTAATTCATCTAAATAAAAAATTCTGTTTTCCCTTAAAACCATTATAATCCCAATTAATTAATCAGTACAATAAATTTATCATTTCAGATATATAACATTACTTTAAAATCCATATTATTATTTAATTGCTTTTTTTAAAACATTAAATACAATTTTTGCAAATACAATTTTTGGAATATTCAATTTGACTTCCGGTGAAAAATCATGATTAACTAAACCAGTATTAAACCAATATTCCTTATCTGCCTTTATAGGATCTTTTGATAATGCCATAGCTCTCCATACATTATAAAATATAATATCTGTAAACTTAGGAGAATGTAATTTGTTCGATATTAAATCAAATGCAAATTTTTGAGACACTTTATTAACTTTATCATTATCCAATGAATCATTCCCACCACAAGCAAATGATATTTTATAAACTTTATTTACTCCCCAATGCCTTAATGTTTCATCAATGTACTTAGCTACTTTTTTATGACCTGCACCAGCAGTTGTAACAACAACCAATGCTTTTTTAGTAAAAAATTCAGGCCTATGATACAAATAAGCAGTATGATCAAAGAAGTTTTTCAAAAGTCCTGTAACATTCATCGCATAGACTGGCGAACCAATAATTAAACCATCACATTCGTGCAACTTCTCGATTATTGGATCGATTTTATCATAATGAGGGCATTCTGTCTCACTTTCAAGAATACACTTAAAACATCCGTTACACATGGGGATATTTTCCTTAATTAAATTTATTTCTTCAAAATCACCATTTAAATTAACTTTTGCTTGTTTAATAACATTATAAGTATTCTGTTTTCTAGGAGATCCATTAATAACTAAAAATTTCATTTAACCACCTAATCTGGAATAATTATTTTAAATTTAAAATTTTTTATCAAAATCTTCTTCAACAACATATTCTAAATATTTCATAGAACAATCAGTATTTCTTAAATAAGATGTTTTGAATGATTAGAACAATATTTTCAACTGCATCCCTACATCATAAAAATAATCTTCTTTCAAATAATGCATTAATTTAATAAACTTCACATATTAATTATAATTTTTATAACAATTAAGAATATATAACTACCGAAGTAATGTTCATCAATTAATTTCTTTTTTATGAGCTAAATGAATACCAATATGACCAGTTCCCAAATTATAGTGGAAAATATTAAAAGTATATTATCTGAACAAATCCCTAAAAAGACAAATGCCAAAACAGGCAATGTAGCACCGGGGAGTGGAATTTTTAAAAAGTCACTATACATATCTCCCATTGTCTTATTGCTTTTAAAATATTTAATCCAATAAAATTCATATAATATCAATATAATAAAAGGAATTGCAACACAAATAGACAAATTAAAATTAACACCGCAAAATAAAGAAAATATGCATACCAATACTTGTCCAACACGTTCAAAAGCCAATAGAATGATATTTTCTCTTTTAGAGTACTTTTCATAATCCGTTGGTTGAAATTTATTCCACAACACATTTGGAATAAACAACATTATTAAAAATAGTAATCCGATAAATGAAAATCCGAAATACATTTTACCTATGCATATTTATCTTTAATTTCATTCATCAACTTTAATTTTTCAAAAGCAACATCTTTTGGTGACCTTCTAAGACCGCAATCCGGATCTAAAAGCAAATTGTCCTTCCCAACAATTTCAATAGCTCTACTTACTAACATGTCAATGTCACCAATATCATCAACAGTATGCACCGATGAATCAATACATCCAAATCCCACTTTTTTATTAGTAAGCAATGATGCATTTTTCTCTAAAACCCCAAGATTTATGTTATTTCCTGCGAATTCCATATCTAAAATATCAATGTTAAATTTTGCAAGGTCTTTGAATGCATTAGATAAAATACCGCATACATGCATTCCCAAAGGTATATCCAAACCATCATGAATTATATCAATAGCTTCACGAGCTGTATTCATATCCACCATTCCAGTGGATAAAAATGGTTCATCTATCTGAATATAAACAGGTTCTACTTTTTTAGCTATTGAATCTACTTCAAATTTTAGACTATGTGCTAAATCAATGATTGCATCTTCTTTGTTTTTATAAAAAGATTCAATTCTTGAAGAGTGGACTATAGTATTTGGTCCGGTAATAATTCCTTTAATTCCTTTACCATCCGGAATGTTGCCATTATAATACTCTTTCATGACCTTTTTTGCATATTGCATATCTTTAATAGAGATTTCCTTAATTGGATTTCTTATTTTAGAAACGATTACTGTATTTCCATCCTCAATTTTCATTCCTGGAATATATTTTGTAAAAATAGAAACCATATCTCCCCTAACTTGACCGTCGGAAATTATATCTACTCCAGCATCAAGCTGAGCAATTACACTACTTCTGATTGCCTCTCTAAAAGGATCATATAATCCTAAAGTATTTAATATTTTATCTTTAAAATTAGATGGGGAGCTTTCCTTAGCTGGAAAACTGCCTACAACAGTTGATTTCATTTTTTATTACCAGTATCAAGTTTTCTGATTTTTTCAATTTCTTCTTCATTTATCGGAAGTTCGACAACAGAAGTTCCATGACAAGGTTTGGTATATGGAATGAATACAGTTCCTTTATTATGGTCAAATCCAATTGGAATTGGAGGAATACCAATTACTCTAACACCTAAAACTTCATCTCCCGGCTTAACATACACTAAATCATCAGCTTTGAATCTGATAATCATGGCACAATCTTTAAAACCAGCTTTTGAAGCATGAATTTCATAATCATCAGATTGTTGAAGGTAAGTATCTAAACAGAATGACATTATTCAAACTCCTTAATAGCTTTATCAAATTTAACTTTAATCGGTGAAGGATTATGGAATGCTCGAACAGCAGAAATTAAAGCCTTGCTTCCACTTTCTTCAATCATATTAACAAATTCTGCCACTTCATCAGCATCTCTTGAAAATACTAACGCAATGGATTTGGTATTTAAAATTTGATCAAATGTTACAAAAAAGGAAGCTGCCGCATCTTTATGTACAAATCCAACAAGTAAATCATAATCTCCTTCGTTAATTTCACCTAATGTTCTTTCCAAATCAATTAAATTAAGATTATATAATCCTTCAGGGTCAGATATTTTTACTAATTTGGATGCTGCAGGATTAGCTGCAATTGTAGTATCATAACCCATTTTAGTTAACTTATTAAATACATAAACTGCCATTGGGGTTTGTGCAGGAGTTTCTGGACATCCAAGCAATATTAAAGCTTTCATTTAATTACCTCTAATTATGATCTTGATTTTAACGAGACTACATTAGCTAAAATTAATGCACCTACAAATAAGAATGTTAACAATGCCATACCATTGATGGATCTGTTAAATATAAATAATCCAATTAATGATTGTGCACAGAATGCTGCTAATGCACCTGTTAATAATACTTCCCTTCCCAAGTATTTTTTATTATTTTTCTCTCTTTTTTCTCTGTACATATTTAATACTTTAAATCCAATGATGATTGTTCCAAGTACAAATATCATCAGACCAATGAGACCCAATATTCCAAAGTCGAATCCCCATCCAAATATACCTGGAAGCATATAATCAATTGTATCTTTTTGGTTTACAAGCACACCAAAGAATAGTGGGAAAGGCAATCCAAAAAATAAAATTAATTGCATTGGCAAAGTAATATATCCTTCAGCAAATGCTGTTCCATCTGCTCCCCAATAAGAAGCATTTGCATTATGCCCTATTAATTGAATGTTGTTTAATACCATTTTAATACTTGATAAAGAGTATTGTTCAATTCTACCTAATCTTAAAAGTGGAGAGAAAATTGTCATGCCAGATACACGAGCAAGAACTTCTAAAAAAATAAAACCTGCTCCAGCTGCACCGAAAAACATCATGATTCTCTTTAATGTAAATACAGATTTTTCTCTGAAAGATTTGGAAATCATTAAGTATCCTAAGAATAAACCAAGTAACCATAAAATTAAGAAAGATCTGTGCATTAATCCACCGAATACTGTAATTCCAGCTAAGAATAAAATTACAAATCTTCTAAGTGGTCTAATATCAACACCAGATTCCGACATTACTTTTAACGAAGCAAGTGCAGTTACAGCACCAAGTAATGCAATTGGTCCAAATGGGTGAGTAAATTCCGCTTGACTTGAAAATAACACAAGAAGTGCAATATCCGCACCAAAAAGAAGTGTTAATCCTCCCATTATGAATAATGATAAGAAGGTTACAATACTAAGTGACAATGGAATCAAGTTAAGACAAAAGACTAATGTTACAAACAACATTAATCCAACTTCTAAAATTAATTGTAAATGGTTTTGAGCAATCAACAACATATTATAATCACAATTCTCTTTTATTTTTTAAAATTAAATGGACTGACCGGGATTTGAACCCGGGGCCTCCGCCATGCCAAGGCGACGATCTACCATCTGAGCTACCAGCCCAAAAATAAATAAATTAAATATTATATAAAGTATTTAAAATTTGTATTATAAATAACTATTTACCATTTTTAGCTAAATCATATAAGTTATCTATAATAATTTGGAATAAATCATCAGTTTTAACATCAATCCTTTCATGAGGATTAACGATAAATTCCAAAGCTTTATGGATAACTTCATCAGTATCCTGAGATCTATACATTAAACCTTTATTAATGTAATATTGGTCAACAGATAATGTTTTACCGGGATAACAGGAAATAACCGGAGTTTGCAATATTGCAGCTTCCCTATTCATTGTACCTCCAGCACCAATAACCAAATCACATTTTTTAATGATATTTGAAGTGTCGACAGGAGGTTTTAAAATAGAAACCCCTTCAATTCCTTCAAAAATTTCAGCTTGTTCTTTAAATCTTGGAAGAATTAAAATATTTGCTACATTTTTCAGTTCATCAACTATTGGAGATAAAACTGATTTTCTACAATCAGCATCCAAATAGGATGCAAGGGAAGGTTCTGGCCTCATCAAAATAGTTTTAGGATGAGTTAAATTTAGATTTAAATCATCGAATATATTATCATTATACTTAAAATCTTTAAAATGCATTAGTTCAGAAGTTCCGTCATAAGAAATAATGGTGTTTGGATCCGCACCAAATTTCATTAATTTCCACATGTCAATAATTTTTGGTGTAATAATTCTATCACACAAAGGAAGAGTTAATTTATTAGCAGCTAAAGCATGTTCATTATCAAGCACATATAAACTTGGAATTCCTAAACCAAAACTGATTCTTGGAAGTTCAATTGAATGCTTGCTAAGTGCAACATCCACATTTTCATCATGAATCACATCAACAAGATTATAAACTCTTGAAGTGCTTTCTTTAAGCTTATCATATAAGCTTACACCATGTTTACCAACAGAAATGAAATCAATATCATACATTTCCATTAATTTATGGATATCACCAAATTGCCTTGCTGTAACGATTACATCCTCACCTTCAGCTTCTAGATACTTAATAACATTCTTAAAAAACCTAACATGAGGTGCATTTGAAATATCTATCCATACTTTCATAAAATCACCATGGATTTAGTTCATAGCTTCTTCAATAGTTGAAATGATTTCGTCTAATCCTTTACCTTCTTTTAAGCTAGATTTGATTATTTTAATTTTAGGATTCAATTTTTGAGCATCAGCAACCATTTTATCAGCATCAGCACCAACTGCATCCGCTAAATCAATTTTATTGATAACAACAACATCTGAAGTTTGGAAAATAATTGGATGTTTTTCTACAGTATCGTCACCTTCAGTAACACTAACAACAACAATTCTTAAATGGGAACCTAATTCAAAGTCAACAGGACAAATCAAATTACCCACATTTTCAATAATAACCATATCCAAATCATCTAACGGCAAATCTGCAAGTCCGTGACCTACCAAATGTGCATCCAAATGACATTCTTTACCAGTGTTTAATCCAACTACAGGTACATTGTGTTTTTCTATACGTCCTGCATCAAATTTTGAGATAACATCTCCTGCAAGAACGCCAATCTTATAATCAGTATTATCAATAATATCTTCCACAAGAGTTGTTTTACCAGAACCAATTGCTCCGACAAAATCAACACAGAATATGTTTTTATCTTCTAAATTTTTTAAGTTTTTATCAGCTAATCTTTTATTAGCATCCATAATATTTTTTGCAACTTCTACATCAGCAACTTGGTGCATATTATTACCTCCTTAAATTTAAGCATCATCAGGTTTTTCAATAACAATATTTTTAACAATGATATCTTTTCCATTCAATATATCAATTTTAAGACTATTGCATTTAGGACATTTAACAAGTGGTGCATAGTGATCACTATCATCAAGTACAGCATTACCGTGGAAATCACAATCAAAACATTTCATTTCAACGGGAACTTCCTCAAAATTAATTTCTGCATCCTCCATTATGGTGTTTTCAATTAAAACACCTAAGATAAATTGCAGTTGTTCCGGATTAATCATAGCTAATCTCCCAACTTCAATTGTAACTTTGTTAACTTCAGTAGCATTATTTTCTTTTGCAGTATCTAACACTGCATTTATAATACCTTGAGCCATAGATAATTCATGCATTTTACTACTCCTTAAACATTAATATACTAATTATAGTTTTGTTAATTTATAAAAGTATTTAATATCCAGAGAATATTCGAGTAATACTTAAATTTAAAATTATTTAAATTAATGTTGAGTTTAACAACATTTATATATAAATAATCAAAAAATAAGTAATAATTAATAGGAGATAGTATTATGAATTTTAAATCTAAATTTGGTTTTGGATGTATGAGACTTCCAACAACCGATGAAAACGATCCATCATCAATCGACCAGGATTTATTTAATAAAATGGTTGATATTTACATGGAAAAAGGATATAACTACTTCGATACATCTTACGCTTATCATAATGGTAAAAGCGAAGTAGCTATCAGAAAAGCACTAGTCGAAAGATATCCCCGTGAAACATTCAAGATTTGCGATAAAATGCCTACTTGGGCATTAACTAACAGTGAAGACAACGAAAAATTTGTTAATGAAATGCTTGAAAGACTTGGAATTGATTATTTTGATGTATTTTTCATACACAATATCAACGGACCATGGCTTAAAAATGCAAAAAATGCAGATACCTTTGAATATGTTAAAAAAATGAAAGAAAATGGCATTGCACGTGAAATTGGATTTAGTTTTCACGACAAATCAGATTTATTAAAAGAGGTCCTTGATGAATATGGAGATATCTTTGATATTGTTCAATTAGAACTCAATTACCTTGATTGGGAAGATCCGGCCATTGAAGCTCATAAATGTTATGATTTATGTGTAGAACATGGGCTTGACGTTTATGTAATGGAACCTCTAAAAGGTGGGGTTATTGTAAATCCAAACGATGAAATTAAAAATGATTTTAAAGAGTTCAATCCAAATAAATCAATAGCCAGTTTTGCAATAAGATTCTGCGCATCACTTGAACATGTTAAAATGGTATTAAGTGGCATGAGCAAAATGGAAGATTTACTTGATAATTGCGATACCTATGAGAATTTCAAACCGTTGAATAGAGAAGAAAACGAATTTTTAGAAAAAATGGCTCAGAAACTTTCAGACAATCTTGCAGTATCATGCAGCGAATGCGGATATTGTGTTGATGCATGTCCAGAAATGATCCCTATTCCGGAATATTTCAATCTATACAATACAAGTAAGAACCAACCGGAATCCAATATTTACAGATTATATTTCGATAAATTAGGGGATGAAAAAGTTCCTGCAGATGAATGCACATATTGTGGAACTTGTCTTGATTATTGTACTCAAAAAATAGACATTCCAGAAGAATTGGAAAAAGTAGTGGAACATTTCCAAGAGGGATTCTCACCTTATGAATAACTAGCTTAAGACACCCGTATTTTTAATTCTTTAACCATTTCGCCATTTTTATTTATTTTTGTTGCTTTTCTATAATATTCAACAGCTTTAGGGAAAAAACCTGAATGATAATGTATTAATCCCATTAAGGCCAACGTTTCTGCATTTTTACTGTCAAAATCAAGTAATTTTTCTAAAATGTTCAAAGAAGCATCCAAATCACCTTGACTGTACATGTCATATGCTTCCTCAAACAATGTATCAACATCATCAAGTGAAGATAAATCAGAATGATTTTCTTTAGTTTTAGATTTATTGGTCAATAACACTTCCAAATTGTTAGCCATTTCATTTGACCTGTCAATTGCCAGCGCTTTTTTAGTAAATAGTAATGCAATATCTTTTTGATCTTGATCATATAATATTTGAGCCATTAAAGCCAATGATCTTACATGTTTTTTATCATTTGCTAAGATATTATTTAAAATATCTTTTGAAGCAGAATAATCCCCATTTTCATATAATTGATAAGCTTCTTCAAATTCCTTTGAATCATCAACAGTGGACTGAACATCAATAATATCCTCTTTTTGACCATCAACCTCATCAGAAATTAATTTTTTCATGTATTCAAGTATATATTTAGTTGCACCTTTATGGAGTGGCTTATTATCATTTCCACATTTTGGAGAATAAATGCATGCAGGACAACCTTTCTTACATTTGCAATTGTTTAATAAATCAATTGTGGAATTTAAAAGGTCAACAAAAACATCTACTGCTTTTTCGGTAATTCCAATTCCGCCTTCATAACCATCATAGATAAAAATTGTAGCCTCTTGGGTGTCTTCATGATAATTTGTTGAAAGTCCACCAATATCAAATCTATCACACATTGTATGAAGTGGAAATAGACCAATTAAAGCATGTTCTGCACCATGAAGACCGCCAGCAAAAACTTCTTCATCATTTGGAAACATGTCTTCCACAGCATCTTTAACTTCTTTTGGAATTGTAAACCATAATCCTTTTGTATTAAATGTTAAAGGAGGCAAATCAAGTAAAAATGTTCCAATAGGTTTTGAAAAGTGCATTTTTTTATATTTAAAATAATCTTCACTTACAGTAAGTTCACCGAAATGAATTGTCAAATCACCATATTTTGTTTTTGATAATTTCTTTTTAATATTGGTCTCAGTTTTATTTAAAACCATTGTATGATAATCTACAACTTCTTTTGACACATTCACATAACCTTTTTTTAGATTAACACTATTAACTACGTAAGTATCTCCCTTATTAATCAGAATAGCTCCTTCATGAGCTTCCCTATAAACTTGGGAACGTTCCATAGTCTCTAAAAGCCTTCCATTAACCATTACTTTAAATTCTTCTGATGAAATCTGATCTAAAGAATGATCCATTGCAGGATTGTCATCATAAGGATACATAAAGTCTCCACGATGATTTTCATATAAATCCTTTTTAGAGACAAGCTCATCTATAACATCCTGAGATATGTCAAAGTATTTTTCTGCTTCACCACGTTTAAGAGGCAATTCCTTTGCAGCACACAGTAAATGGGCTTCCTGCAATATTGGATTTGTCAAGTCAATAATAGCATTTTCATGAGGTTTGTCAAAGAAAAACTTTGGATTATTCATGAAATACTGGTCCAACTGATTTTCAAATGCTATTAATATCGCGATTGATTTTTGATTACTTCTACCTGCCCTTCCAGATTGTTGCCAAGTAGAAATCATAGTTCCAGGATAACCAGAAATAATGACTGCATCAAGAGAACCAATATTGATTCCAAGTTCTAAAGCATTTGTGCATGTAACTCCAAGATATTTTCCACTTTTAAGACCTTCTTCAATTTCACGCCTCTCCTGAGGTTGATATCCTGCCCTATATGCTGCAATTCTATGGGCCAGTTTTCCTTTTACTTGAGTCATATCTTTTTTAGCCCACATTGCAATTAATTCTGTGGTTTTCCTTGAAACTGTAAAGCACAATGTTTGGATATTTTTTAACATCAGATACATGAAAATATTTTCAGTTTCCATATGCACAGAAGGTGCATTTTGAGCATAAACCTTATTTCTAACATAGTTTTGAAAAGGATTATATAAAATGAAGTCTTTCTCGCCACTGGGAGATGTATCATTATCAACCAATACAAAATCCTGCCCAGTCAATCTATTAGCTAATTCCAATGGATTAGCAAGAGTTGCAGATGATAAAATAAATTGAGGATAAGAACCATAAAAGTTAGCTATTCTTTTTAACCTTTTAATTAAAAATGAAACATTAGAACCAAATACTCCTTTATAATAATGTGATTCATCAATTACAATATATCTGAGATTTTTATAAAATCTTGTCCATTGATGATGCCAGGATAAAATTAAATGTAATTGATATGGATTTGTTAGAACAATCCTTGATTTTTCACGAATTCCTCTTTTTTCATTTCTTGGAGTGTCTCCATCGTAAGTTCTCGGATTGATAGTTATATCCAATTCCTTTTCAAGATTTTCTAGAACATGTAACTGATCATTAGATAATGCTTTTGCAGGATAAATATAAAGAGCTGTAGCATTATCATCTTCAATCATAGTTTCCATTATGGGTAGATTAAAAGCTAAAGTTTTTCCAGATGCTGTCGGTGTTGTAATAATTACATTTTCACCATTTTTAATAGCTTCATATGTCTCTGCCTGATGTTTGTATAATTTCACATCTTTTGAATATAAGTAATTGACAATATTTTCATTTAAATTATCAACTTTTTTAAAACTAGCCTTTTTAGCCGGTATTGTTTCAATATGGGCAATGTTTTCCCTATACCTCACATCATTTTTGAACATATCTATATTGTTTACTTCAGACATAATATCAGCTAAAATTAAAATTAATATTTATATTTAAGTTAAAATAATATTTAAATAATTCGTGTTGTTAAAAATAGTAAGTTAGAAACAAATCGTTTCTAAATTATTCTATGCATATTATGGGAAGATAACTTCCCAGTAATGTTATGTTTTTAAAATAATTAAAGTTTATATAAAATATTCAAGATTACTTTTCAAATGCTCTTTACATTATTTTATTAATATGATTAACATAAATTAAATTATATTAAATTTGAGGGAAAATATGATTTCATATGAAGAATTTGAAGACATGGTTGTTAATATACTTAAAAGAGATATTTCTTCAAATAAAGAACAGAAAAATGCAATTTTAGCTCCTTGCAATAAATCATTATTTCTTGTTGCAGGACCAGGTTCTGGAAAAACAACTGTAATGGTGCTGAAAATATTAAAATACATTTTTGTAGATGATATTGAACCAAATGAAATAATAGCTACAACATTTACAAGAAAAGCAGCTGATGAATTGTATTCAAGAATATTAGGTTGGGGAGATATGATTAAAAATCATCTTCTAAACACAATTCACGATTTCAACAATATTACAAAGATTACAAGAATTGATTTTAATCAAATAAAAATAGGTACAACAGACAGCATTGCGGAAGAATTGCTTAGAGAATATAAAAAACCCGGTGAAAATCAAGCAATAGTTATTGAAGGGTTTGTAGCTAACTCCGCAATGATAAAAATCATTATTGAAGATGAAAAATATCTCAATAAAAATCTAGTAGAATATCTTAAAGAAGTGAGCGGTAAAGAAAAAATCGAAGAACCATCTAAACTAAGTGAAATTCTAATTGAAATAAAAAATAGAATCTATTACGATCAGGTCGATTTCAATGAATTATACAATAAAACCCAAAAAGATAGTGGAGCACGCATTGCCCTTGACTGTATAAAAAAATATGAAGATAAACTTCAAAATAGAAATACAATTGATTTTGCTATGCTTGAATCAGAATTTCTTAAAAAATTAAAAAACAATGAATTAGAAACATTTTTAAATGAAACTAAAATTGTTCTAATCGACGAATATCAGGACACAAATTTACTTCAAGAAGATATTTACTTTACAATTGCCCGCTCCGCTATTGCAAATAATGGCAATATAACTGTAGTAGGTGATGATGATCAGTCACTTTATAGATTTAGAGGAGCCACCGTTGATTTATTCACAACTTACCAAGAACGCATTAATGAAAAACTAGGTATTGAAGTTGAAGAAATAAATTTAAGGACAAATTATCGTTCAACAGAAAATATAATAGAACATTGCAATCAATTTGCTGAATTGGATAGTGAATATCAGAATGCAAGAGTTGAAAATAAGCCTAAAATCATTGCTCCAGATTTCGATAATGATAAAATGCCAATTTTAGGAATGTTTAGAAACAACCCAGAAATGCTTGCAAAAGATTTATCAAAGTTAATCAATCAACTTGTAAACAAAGGTGAAGCTGAAATTAAAGTACTGCAGGTTTTAAATAAGGAATATTATGAAAAAGTAAATGGTGTAATTGACATAGCAAGATTACAGCAAATTAAAGCGGAAAATGTAAAAGCAGGAAAAGAAATTGAAAAAATAACTCTTAAGTTAGATAGTGATTACGGTTCAGCATCAGACATTGCAATTTTATCATATTCACCTAAAGAAACATATTACGGCAACCGTTCATTCTTACATTATCTTAGAAAAAATCTTAAAAAATTAAGACAACCGATTGAAGTATTTAACCCCAGAGGAATTGAGCTTCAAGATATTGATATTGTTGGTATTTTTTGTGGTTTAATGCTTGAATGTATTGATCCTGATAGTACTGTGCAAAAATCTGATAAGACAATACCTAAATTAGCAACACACAACATGAGACGTTGGAGAATAAAGGCTAAAGATTTTATTAAGTTAAATCCTGAACCTCATGAACCAATAACATTATCCCAATTTGTTACATATTGGCAACTTAGAAGACCAAGAGGGCATGAAGAATGGCCCAAAACTGCAAGTTTGATGGAACTTGCATACAAAATAACGACTTGGATTGAAGAATTACAAGAAGACGTGGAAGGTATTGTATATCTAGAAGCAATTACACAATCCATTACACAAACAGGATTTTTTAATGATTATCATTCAAATATTTCTTTTAGAACCCAAAAACAAGAAAGAGAATCTATTCTTGAAGCTATCTGGAATATTTTCATTCCTTTATCTACTGGAGGAATACAGATTGATGAATCATTACTTGAAACATTACCTGACAATAGAATTAATGTATTGTCCATCCATCAGTCAAAAGGATTAGAATTTCCATTAGTTATTGTAGATGTGGGTTCTAGATTTAAGCAAAATGACATAAGGACTCAGAAATTAAGATTCCCAAAATCAATTAAAGAAGAAACAACACTTGAGGATAGAATAAGACGATACAGCAAGATTGGACAAAGTAAAAGAGGAGAAAAAGACAAATCATTTGATGATTTAACAAGACTTTACTTTGTTGCATTTTCAAGAGCTGAAAAAGTATTATTGCTAATTGGCCTAAACCCTGCTATTGAAGGATATAACAAAAAGAATAATCATTTTAATATCCCAAATGTTGCTCTTGGATGGAGTAGAGATGAAAAATATATTGGATTTAATGAAATTTATTTAATTTAGGAAGTGTTAATTTGAAATTGCCATCAAGATCAAAATCATATATGATTCCAGAATACAGTGTAACTGGAGATTTATTATCATACTTAACTTGTAATTTACAATACAGATACCAAAATAAAGGAACACTACCACCATCAAAACCTGTTCAAAGATGGTTTGGGGAATTTATTCATGGAGTTATCGAAGAAGCATACATACAATGGGAACAAAACAATATGCATTTTCCTTGGGACTGGAAAAAGGATATTAGACCAATTGAGGATTTAATTGATTTGAGATTACAGGTTAGAGGCCTTTACCCATTTGATGAGGATTTATTTTTCAGTATTCATAATCAATCAGATGAAGAATTAACAATTGATGATTTAAATGAACATGACCATAAGAAATTAGCAAGTGCTAGAGCTGAAAAAGCAATAAATATTTGGGGAAAAGATTTATTCCCATTAATTGACGCATCTGAACACTTAATAAAAGGCATACGTGATATGCCCAACTATGATGAAAACACTAGTAGATCAAATTACTATGGAATTAATGGTGTGGTGGATGTTTCATCATCTGTTAAAATCAATAAAACATTAGAACAAAGTAATTTTGATAATTATAATAATAGAATTATAGAATACTTAAAGAAAGATGAGAATTTCCAGAAAAGAATTGCTAAATTTGACAAAGATGACGAGTATGAAATACTTATTGATTATAAAGGAATGAAAAGACCCCCTGAAAAAGTTAACAATCCTAAAGTTGAAAATAAATGGGAAACTCATGAACAACAGATATTAACTTATTCATGGCTTAGATCAGAACAGAAATCATCTAAACCAATAATAGCTGGAATTATTTTTTACTTAAATGAATTAGTTCCTTCAAAAGAGGACTTGATTTTAATTAAAGATGAATTAAACAATGGATTAACTGATATTGGATATGAATATGATAAAGACATTGAGTTAATTAATAGCTGGCAAGAAGATGATAAAGCTCCTGAATTAAGTGATAACTTCAAAATTGACAGATCCATTAGAATTATAAATGTTGATGAATATGAAAGAGAAAAAGCACTTTTAAAATTTGATAGTGTTGTTTCAAATATTGAAGAATCATTAATTAAAGAGATGAAAGGATGTAAAATTCAAGATGCATGGAAAGGAGATTCGGATGAAAGAACCTGCAGTGCTTGTGATTTTAAGACTTTCTGTAAAAATAACAGTGTTAAAACAAAAGACTTTAAAATTCCTTAATACAAATATTATATTGGCGATTATAATGACTAATTTGGAAAAAAACAAAAAATATTGCGAAGTGATTGAAAGTAAAATTAAACTTGATGCAAAACCTGTTGCAATGAAGTTGATTAAAACTGAAGATGACTTACCAGAAGGCATTGACTTAATTGATGAAAAAATTAGACATTGCGAAATGGTTAGAAAAGCTTCACTTGGAAACACTTTTTACTCCACAATTGATCAACAGTTATGTTTAGGTGGAGCAGGTGCAATTGGACTTAGAGATATGCCTGAAAAATTAGCAAACGGTGAAAAATATTTCTCATTAGGCAGATTCCAAGATTTAGAAACCGCTAAAAAATTAACTTCAAAACTTTCTATTGTTAAAGATATCCATTGGGGAATGATATATGCACCGTTGGATGAAGCAGACTTTGAAGCAGATGTTATTCAAATTATAACCGAACCTGTTGGTGGAATGAAACTTGCCCAAAGTATTGTTTATAAAACTGGTGAAAAAATTAATCCTTCATTTGCAGGTATTCAATCATTATGTGGAGATGCATTTGCAGACCCATATATCACAAATGGTGTTAATTTCACTTTAGGTTGCGATGGTTCAAGAAAAGCAGCCGATATTAAAGATAATGAAATGACTGTTGGTATCAGTAAAGCTAAAATCGAAGAAGTTATTTCTGGTCTTGAATCAATCTAAAAGAGCCAGATAATCATCATAATAATTAATATTTAATAATTCTTTTTTATTTTTTTCTTTTATTCCATAAAATGTATAACCATCATTGAAAATTTTTCTTAAAATTGGATTTATATTATCATCTTCATTTTCCAAATAATTCATTAAATTTAAACGATGAGCTACAAATGGCATGCCTAATCCTTCAGCACTATCCAGTAATCCAATTTTTCTTCTTCTCAAAATAGAAATTGTCCTATTTGGATTTTTGGAGTTCTGACTTGCTTCAATCATACGATTAAAAGTTTCAGTTGACACAGTTGGTTGGTCTGCTGTTATACACAATGCAAAATCAGAAGAAATATTTGATAAACCATTGTAAAGTGATACTGACAAACCTACATCAACAGGATTATTAATTACAAATTTAACTGAATCTTTATAATTATCAAAAATAGATTCTAGAATTTCATTAGCATAATGACCAAGTACCACAATACATTCATCTATATCTGCAGATAATGCATTATCAATAGTTGTCTCTATAACTGTTTTATTTTTAAATGGAAGAATAAGTTTATTTGTTAATTCAATATTGCGAGAAATCTGATCATTTCTCATTCTGGAATTTTTTCCAGCCGCTGTAATAATAGTTGAGATTGACATAAAAAAGAAAAAAAGAAATATTCCTTATTTCGGAATATATCTTACAATTTGACAGTAAATACCCATTCCAGTACCTTCACCTTCAGTCCACATTTTAATCAATACTGGATAATCATGATTATTTGTAACTGTAATATCCTGTGCAGGATTATACCCAAATAAAACTGCATCTTCGTCCCAAGTCATACCAACAGGTAAACCGAAACCTTCAGCAGTGACTGCTGCTCTTAAAGCCCTAGCAGGCGGACATACACCATGCGCTGCACTTCCTCCAGGAGCAGTTGGATCAACAGCTGATTCAAAGTACACATAATCTTTACCACTTGAAGTTGAATTAGGTGGAATTACAGTTCCATTCCAGGCATCAACAAATTGTCTTGCATTTACTTCCCTAATTGAATCACCATATTCTGCATGTGATCCTAAAGAAGTTCCATAAGCTTCACCATCTTCTTCAGTGTAATTTCCAGAGTATAACAGAATAGGAGAACCAGTAGGATATTCAGATGCATAATCAACAACATCATGACCAAATATTACTGGCACATCAGCAGCACTAATATTATTCCTGCCATCAGAAAATCCTTTCATTCCTTTTTCTAAAGTAAATGTAGACCCATTATGAGCATCATAGTTATACCAACTTCTAATAGTAGAACTATTATAATAATCATTATGATAATCTAAATTCTTAATTTCATTTTCTGGAACAGATTTAACAACAGTTCCATTTTCAACAACATCCACACCAGTATCAGTTTTAACTAACCATTTATATGGAGTACTGTACCCCCATACATAGTTATTTGGTGATTTTACAGCCAATTTATCTCCTTCAAATGTTAAAAATCCTGGGCCTTCTACATTAACCACATCCCCATATGAGTCTATACCTTCACTAGATACAGTTGAAAAATCAAATGGAACCATACCAGTAGTCAAAGTCATTAATAATCCTTGAATATCTAATGCAGTAATTTGATGTTGTAAGAATCCAACATTTGATATCAATGGTACAGAAATTGAATCTTGTTGACCTAAAATAGATTGGTTTTCAAACATGGATTGTCCTATAGGAAGATTATACTCATCTGCAACGGATTGAGCGGTATAAGGCGCGTTAGTTGCTGCACTAAATGCAACAAATAATATACTTAAAACAATTAATGCCAAACATATTGTAATTGATATTCTTCTCCAACCGCTACTCATTTAATACACCTTAATAAATATAATAATGTTATAATTTTAGTTAACCTTATATAAAAAGCTTATTGCACAAAGGCAATTTCCTATAAATTTTCAGAAATTAACTTAATTCTTTCTTGAATATTAATAAGAGTATCTTGACCATTGCCCCCTATTAATATAGCATCCTCATGTGAATACTCAGCAACTAATTCGATAATTTCATCAAGAGAATTTACCGTAATGATATTCCCCATATAACCGAGGGAATTTAATCTATAAACCGCCATGTCCAGAGTATCATCCAATCCAGGGAATAATACAATAACTTCCGGATTATACCTAACAGCAGCATCTAAAATATCCAATCTGTGGATTTCATTATGGCGGGGCGTGCCTATAAATATAGCATAAAAATCTTTTTCAGATAAAATTGAAGTTAATGCATCGGAATTATCAGTTTTTCCAACATAAACAGAAACATTATTAATTTTGTAAACATCTAATCTGCCTTCAACAGCATTAAATTCAGAAAGTGTTGATTTAATAACATCTTTAGGTATTTTCAATTCCCTTGCTATGGCTGTTGCAAGACCTGCATTAAGTAAATTAAATTTGCCAAATAATTTTAATTCATCCTGATATTCAAAATAAGGAATGTTTTTATCGCTAGATTCTTTAAAATCAGTGTTAAAATCTTGATTAAATGCAGTGAATACTGTTTTTCCCTCAAAAAATCTAACAAGAGAATTTTTATAGTTGGCAATGGTTTTATGAACATTCATATGATCATTACCAATATTAGTAAGACCAATCATGTCAAAATCAAAACAATATTTGCAGAAATCAAGAGTCATATCACATACCTCTACAAGCAATATATCATATTCCCCTTCATTAGCTTCAAGAATTAAGTCATAATAACCTGAAAATCCTCCACCCCCATTTCCTCCAACTAAAACATTTTTACCAGCATTTTCCAAGATTTCTTTTAACATATGTACAGTGGTTGTTTTGCCATTAGTCCCTGTAATTCCGATAGTAAAAATATCTTTATGTTTGTCTACAACATCACTTAGTAAATTTGAATTTTTTAATAATTTTGTTGCAAATTCTCCTCCAAACATGCTAGGGCTAATTGCTACTGCATCGCACTGATCAATGTCATAAGGATTTGTAAAACCTAAATCAAGAGTTATGCCATCTCCAACAATTGAAACTGTTTGAGTTTCATCAATTACATCAAGTGACAAATTTGGTAGATTTAAACCAGATAAATCAACATTAATATTCAAATCAGTGGCATAAACTTCCCATCCATGATTTAAAAGAGAGTTTACTGCTTTTTTTCCTTCTACGCCTAATCCAATTACTGCTGCTTTCATAAAAAATAATTCCTTAAAATAAATCGTTATAATTAAAATTACATTTTTAAAATTAATAAATATTTTTATATTATAATATTTAAAATAAAAGCAAGGTGAGAAAATGTTTGAAGATGAAAGAGACAATAAAATTTACAATTTAATAATAACAAATGGATTTGACACAAACAAAGAATATAATCAGTTTACAGAAAAATTATACTCAAAGACAGATTTTTTATGGAAAGAATCCATGTCTGGAGCATATTCCACTGCCGGTGAAGAATTTTATCAAAAAGTAGATAGGATTGTTTTATTGGCCGGCCTTTATAATGATAATAAAGAACTTTTTGAAGATTTATTAATTGTAAGCGAAAAATATGAAATACCTATTGTTTTAGTTAGACCATTAGGTGTAGAAGAAGTCCCAATTAAATTAGAAGAAAAAGCAGCAACCATTGTTGGCTGGAATGCGAACTGCATAATTGATGCAATTAAAGATGCAGCTGAAACTATGTAAAAAAATAATAAGAATAATGTAATTTACATTATTACTTTTGAAACACCGTTCACTTTTTCTACTTTAATTAAATTATCTGCAGCATTCTCAAGTTGAGGTTCATGAGTCACAATTATCATTTGAGGCAGTACAGACATTTCTTTTAATAAATTGATTAACTCGTGTCTTCTTGATGAATCTAAATGAATTGTAGGCTCATCAAGTAAAATAGTATCCAATTCCCCATTAGCCATTGCTTGTGTAATACCAAGTCTTAAAGCTAATGCTATAGCTATTTTTTCACCACCACTAACCATACTCATTGAAGATTCCCCTTCAGGACCATAAACAGTCACATCATATTCATCATCAAGAGTCAGATCAGAATAATTAAAGTTAAATTCATTAAAGAAGTCTTTAGTATACTTTTGAATCAATGGCCTTGAAATATTTCTTAAATCTTTTTGAATGCCATTTTTACTATATAAGCTTCTAAAATGATTTAGTAAATTAATATAATCTGAAATGTCATCATACTGTTTTTGGAATACTTTAACAGATTCTAATTTACCAGTCAAATCTTTAACTTGAGTAATTGTTTCGCGTGCTTGTCCTTTAATGCCTGAAAGTTCGTTGTTAAACTTATTAAATCTTCTTTCATATATATCAGAATGATAAATAATTTGTTCGTATTTTTCAGTATCATAAACAGAAGCTTTGATTTTATTTTTAAGAATATCTATCTGATTAATAGACATTCCAATGTCCTCTTTAACTGAATCAAGTTGTGTTAAATACGATTTTTTATTTTGAATAAAGCCTTTAAGTTGATTGTATTCCTCATTTTTATGTTTTAAATCAGTAATACGATCTTGAAGTTCAGCAGCAGTTATATCTCTACTTAAATGAGGATCTTGTTCAATTGCAAGTTTAATATTAGTTACATGATTATCAATTTCATTTTTAACTTGTTTTAATTTATATTGTGCGTCTATTTCACTACCTAAAACCTCTAATGCACCTTTTGCCTGATTATATGCATCATAAAATTCTTTATAAGATTCACGATTTTCTTTTTTATTTGCAATAATAAGAATTAATTCACCTAATTTACCACTAATAAAGTCCTTAGATACAAGTTCATCATCAAGCTTGTTTAATTTAACTAATTGATTTTCCAAATGAGAGAATTTATGTTTATATTCAATAATTTGTTTGGATAATTCTGATAATTTATCAGATTTATCTTCAAAACTTGCTTTATTCTTAGTGAGTAAACGAACACTTTCTTCATATTCTGAGATTAATTTAGTGTTTTCTTCGATTTCAGCATTGTACTGTTTGATTAATTCAGATTTTTTATTATCATCAATATCCGCTTGACAAACAGGACATTTACTGTCCACATCTTTCAAATCTTTTAAAGGTTTTTGGCTTGATTTAATGTTTTGCTTAAATACAACGATTTCTTCATTCTTAGCAATAATATCATCAGATAAACTTTTAATTTTTCCAGATATCTCATCAAAGAAATTGTTTGTGGCATCTTCAATACTATTAATATCATTTATTTTAGCCAATCTATCCTGGTCCAATCCATAATCATCTAACTTATCTTTAGCTCTTGCAAAAAATTGGTTAACTTCATTACGTTCATTTTGAACTTCTTTTAAAAGATCTTTTTTATCTTTATCCAGTTTAGCCATGGTAGCTAATTCTTTTTCGAAATTAACTTTTTGATTATTATATTTATTAATTTCCTCATCTGAAGCTAAAAATTTATTATAATTCTCTTTATTGTCTGCAACAAGTTGTTTTTGTTGAGCAATAGATTTAATTTTATCCTCAATTTCTTGTTCTTTCTGTTTTAAATTTTGTATACTTAAAACAGATTTTTCAAAATCAAGATAAACATCTAATTTTGAAACATATTTCTCCAATCTTGAAATTTGTTCTTCAGCTTCTCTAATATTATCTAAATTATTTTGAATTACATGTTTATCCTGTTCCAATTTAGATAATGTTTTTTCTTCATTTTCAAGATTATTAACCTGAGTTTCATAGATTTCCTTTTCTCTTTCCATGTCCCTTTTACTTTCAGAAATCTCTTTAAGTAATACGCTGACTTCTTCAATATTTTCCTCAAGTTCATATCCTCTTTGTTTTAATGAATTTAACTCCTCTCTTTTCCTAGTCAAATCGTCTGCTAATTCCTTTGAATTGTAAAGTTTACCTTTAAGTTCAGAAAGTTGATTTTCATAATCATTAATGAAGGGCAATAAGTGTTTCCAAGATTTTTCTAATGAATCAATACCCAATAATTTAGCAATCAACTGTTTTTTCTCAGCGGGAGTTTTATCAACCAATTCAGCTATTTCACCTTGTCTAATATAAATTGCATTTAAGAATAAGTCAGAATCTATATCTAAAATTTGATATATTTCATTTGCTACTTCTTTATCCCCACTGCAAACGTGAACATATTCACCATCTAAAGATGTTTTCTTATATAATACTGATTTTAAGTTTGATTTTTTCTCACGAACAATCTTGTATTTTTTTCCATTAGAAATGAATTTTAATTCAACAAACATTGATTGTGCATTATTTCTAACCAGGTCATCAATTTTTTTAGCAGTGTGCTGTTTGAATAAAGAAAAACTAATGCCTTCCAGAATTGTTGATTTTCCCGCACCATTTTCACCTACAATAACACTAATGCCTTTTTCAAATCTAATAATTGTATCCTCATGAGATTTGAAATTTCTTAATCGTAATTTTGTGAAAATCATTTTAAAACCTCATTAAATGTTGCTTGAACATCTTCTGACTTCACCTGGGCGGTTTCAGGTTCAATTTCTTCTGTTTGTAATTCAACTTCATCCTTAGTTGAATTATAAAAGTCATTATAGAACTGTTCAATTAAATCTTTTGACTCTTCAATCTTATCTTTTGATAAATATTCATATAAGTCAATAGCTAACTGAGTTACATTATCATCATTATATTTCTTTAATTGTTCCACCAATATTTCTTTAGCGCCCAAACCATTCTTTTTAATATTATCTTCATCAATAAGCTCTTCACCTTTAATATTAAATTTTGGTCTAATCATTAAAGACAAATCACCTAAATCTTCATTAATAATATCATAAACACCACTTGTATCAGATTCAACATCTTTAATTGTTAAATTCAAAATAGGCTGTTTATCAAAGTCCTTAATTGTTTCTTTAATACCTGCAATACCACTTTCTAAGTTTTCATAATCAAGTGATCTTTTAATAAATTCACGAGGAACATCGATTTTGACCCTTTTAACAATTGGTTTTGGACCCTCAAGATCAACAACAACGAAACCTTTCCCGTTCTTTTTATAATCTTCAACTTCATCAGTTTTCCAAATTTCAACAGATCCGGGATAAACTAATCTTCCATTACCAAATGATTCATTAATATACTTATGAATATGACCAAAAGCATAATAAGTAAAATTATCTGGAATATCTCCTATTTCTAATTCATATTGATATCCTAGATATTTGTCAATGCCTTGATGCAATACTAGAATAGATTTTTCATGATTGGCTGCCTTTTTAGATAATTCTGCTAATTTAGATTTTAGAGTTTTACTCTGTGATGATGGATAGTAAGGCAAACCTGCAATAAAAATATCTCCATGCATATAATCAGTGTTAATTGGACTAATTACTTTTAAACCCAGTTTTTTAAATATTACTTGCGGAGGGATAGCTCCTTGACGCATTACAGAATCATGATTTCCTGCAATTGCATACATAGGAATTCCTGCACCTTTTAATTTTAATAAACCTTTTTGGAAAACTAAAAGTGCATTGGGAGACGGTCTTGCAGTTTCAAATAAATCCCCACTATGAATTACAAAATCCACTTTTTCTTCAATTATTTTATCTATAACCTTTTCAAATACTTCATAAAAGTCTTTTTCACGTTCAATTAAACCAAATTGACGATAACCTAAATGAGTATCTGCTAAATGTGCAAATTTCATTATATTACCTTTTAAAATTTTTGTATATAACCAATTTAAACACTTTCTAAAGCATTTAAGTGAATAATAGTTTATGCTTTTCCATATTTAATATTTTTTAAAGAGCATTTGAAAATAAATAAAAATTGCATTAAGAATAATATATCGAAAATAAGATGAATAATAAAAAAATATGGAATTAGTAATCATACCCCATATCTACTGTTTCATCATTATAATCTGAATCCTCACCTAACTCTTTGAAATAAGAGATTAAATCCATATCATCACCATGACGACGACCTTTAAACATGTCAATTTTAACAAGTGTTGGTATTTTACTCATCAAACCTAAAACAATAGCTTCCCCAACGTTTAATGATGGAAGCTGATTAATCAAATCTTGTGATAAGCTTTCACTAGCTGATTGAACATGCCTTTGATCTTCAGGTTCAACAAGCCTTAAAATAATCATGTTGTTCATCTGAGATAATGCATCATGATCAACTGTTTTTGGGGATTGACTTACCAAACATAAACCTAAACCGAATTTACGACCTTCTCTTGCAACTCTTTGAATCCATCTTTTAGAATCGGATTCTCTCTTATTCGGAGCTAAAATATGTGCTTCTTCTAAAATAAAGAATACTGAATTATCAATTAAATCTTTTTTATCACCAGTATGTGCCGCATCTTTACTTCTTTTAAGTGCGTTTCTTAATATGTGACTTACTAAAACACTTGCAACTGACTCATCAACTTGACTTAAATCCAAAACATTAACATACCCTCTTTTGACATTAGATAAAATATTTCCAATGTTTTTATCGAATAAATTGGAGTATCTCTCCATTGCATCATCAATTTTATTCATTACATCAACAATTTGTTTATCTGATCCTTCAACATGTGAATCTTTATCTAAAATATCATACATTATTTGTAGGAAATTATTAGTCTGTGCTATACCATCTGAAATATTCTTTTCAGCTTGTTTGAATGCTCTTCTAAAGTGTCTTTCCTGAATAAAACTATTTGCACCAATATTTACCAATTTTTTGATTTCATAGAAATTCATATAATGAGGATTGATTTTAGGCATTATTACATTAACATTGCCATTGGGAAATTCCGCATCTTTATATTCGCCATGCATATCAAAAACGAAAATAGGAACATTATAACCTAATAATTGATCTATTAAAACAGCTACAGTATTTGATTTGCCTGCACCGGTCATTGCAAGAATAGCTAAATGTCTTGATAAAATTGGATTTGCTTCAACATTTACATCAACATCACTTTGATTTACAAGACAGCCCAACTTAATGGGATTCTTTACATTGAATATTTTATCTAAAATTTCTCCATCAGCTAGATGAATTTCTGTTCCTGGAAGTACAGGTGTTCTTGGTAATTTTAAATTATCATTAACATCACCGAGAATTTTTACCCTACCCTTAATATAATTATCTTCAGCACCAATTCTTGAAATCTTTTGTATTGCATTGAAATCATTAATATCAACATTTAAAGAATCATTTCCCCTTATTAAATTTTCAATCATTCCTAAAACTTTCTTTCCATCATATTCAATTGTAACATATTCGCCAACTTTTGGCATTTTATCTGAAATGAAGGTTACCTCTGTAAGTGAAGTTTCACCAATACAAATTCCAACTACCATGACATCACTTCCCTATTAGTTGTTTCATAAATTTTAGCTATTTTTAATAATTCCTTAATATTCTTATCTGTAATTACAACATCATTATGTGCTTTATTAAGTAAATATGGATAACCTTGAACTGTTAATGCATTAATCTTTTTAATTAATTCAAATACGTCCTCTTTTGATGCCTTATAAGGCAATTCAACTTTCAATACATTTTTATTATCTTGTAAACGAATATAAAAGATTGTAAATGTTATACTCTTAAAAAAATCATTAAAGTATGGAAATGCTGTTTTTTTATATACTGTT
This sequence comes from Methanobrevibacter gottschalkii DSM 11977, assembly GCF_003814835.1. NCBI lineage: Archaea > Methanobacteriati > Methanobacteriota > Methanobacteria > Methanobacteriales > Methanobacteriaceae > Methanobrevibacter > Methanobrevibacter gottschalkii. The sequence continues at coordinate 478,109 of NZ_RKRG01000002.1, read as the reverse complement.
TTATGTTTAATTAATGAAATTCCCTGCTTTTCTGTAAATTTATCTAAGAATGCAATATCTGGAATATTCCAATGAAATAAATCATTATCAGATGAAGTTTTTGAAATTGAAATGATTTTTTTTCTAAATTGTAAAATTTCTTTTAATAGAATTATTTTTTCAATAGAAGCAAGGTGAAGATTATATTCTTCAATTTTATTTGAATTTTCATTTTTTGGAAATTCAACAAGATTTAGTGAATCCCTAATTTCTGGAAATATTAATCCATATTTTTTTATGTTTAATCTTCTCTCAAATTCTTTAAGTAGAATATCATCTAAATTATTTTTAAGTTTGGAGGGTAATTTAGCACCTCTTGGAAATGGGTTTTGTAAATCTCCTAAAATAGATCCATCAATCATATAATAATCAACATTATATTCTTTAATGGTTCTAAGTGCACATTTAAGTTCATAAATAGCCATATAATTACTGAGCAATTCATCTAAAAAAGAGACATGCGGAATATCAAAAATATCTGAATCATCTATCTTCTTAATTTTACCATCATAAATTATAGATTCAGCGCCTACTGCACAAAAATTAGTTGTTAGAAATTTCTTTTTGTTGAAACTTCCATCTCCTGCAGCAATAGAAAAACCATTATCAATTTCTAGAATATCTCTATTAAACCATTTATACTCCAATTGAGATTCAACATCAGTTTGTGAATCAATATCATGAATAAATCCTCTTTTAGCTATGGCTTTTTCGTATAATGAATTTAACATAATATCACTGTTTAATGACTATGTTAATAATAAATAAAAAAAGTATGGTAAGAGCAGCTGAAAACTACTCCATTGAAGCTTTTAAAATAGCTCCGGTTATTTCTTGAATTTTAGTTTTCACATCATCTACTTCTTCAACAACAGTACCTGTTACAATAACATCCCCACCGGCTTTTGCAGCCATATAAGCTGCTTTGCCATCACGGATTCCTCCGCCAACGACAAGAATATTTTTTGGACCTGCCATTTTAGCATAACCAACCATTTTTGGTGGAACTGGTTCTTCTGCACCAGAACCTGCTTCAAGATAAAAAAACTTAATCCCAAATAATTCTGCAGACATTGCATAAGCTGCAGGAATTTTAGGTTTGTTTCTAGGTACTAAATTTGCATCTCCAACCCAGCCAACAGTTCCTCCAGGAGAAACAACCATGTAATGCATTGATAATATTTCCATTCCAGATGCTTTAACTGCCGGGGCAGCTAATGCTTGAGCACCATTAATCCAATATGGATCTCTTGAGTTTACATAACTCATGTAAAAAATAGCATCAGCATATTCACTTACACTACTAGTATTGCCCGGAAAAATAATAATCGGAACGGCAATATTTTCAGATAATATTTTGCAAGTATTGTTTACATCATCACCATTAACAGTAGATCCTCCAATCATAATACCATCAGTTCCACCTTCAATAGCTTGAGTGGCTATTTCCAAAGCTTCTTCTGGTGTCTGTTCATCAGGGTCAATTAAAGTAAAGTGTATCTTCCTACTTTTCAATATATCTCGAATATAATTTTCAACATCTTTCATAAGAATACCTAAAATAAGTTTTATTAAAAATAATATATTAAATTAATTGTTAATAAATAAAAATTAGTCAAGAATAAGTTTTAAAAAAATAAATAAAAAGATAAGAGAATGAGCCTATCCTCTTGGTTCTTTAGCTTTGTATCTTAAACCTTTGTAACCACATTTTCTACAAGTTGTAGCACCAGCAGGGTTACGAGCGTTACATTTTAAACAGATTTTTACATTGAACATTCTGTTTTCTGCTTCTTCGAATCTTGCCATTAAAAACTCCTCCTTATAATCGTGAAAATTAATAATAATAAACTGTTATGGTATTCATAACTATTAATTAATTGTTTAAATTTAATAGTATTTAAATGTTTAGTTATTTTAACCTAAAATAAGGAAAATATGCATTTATAAAAAAATATTATTCAGCAAGTTGATTAATAAAAGAGATTAGCTAAAAAATCTCTTTAAAATCAAAATATGCCAATCAACTCAATCATTTACTTCCTTTTTAGAATTTTCTAAAAATTCATTTTGAAGACGAACAACTTCAGCACTAGTGTCTACTTCACTATACGCCTCAAGCAAATCCTGATTTAGCTCTAAAAATGTATGACCCCATTTAAAACCATCCATCATATCATATGCCTCATCTTTGAAACGTGTAATATAAAGTGTTGCAGCAATAGCTTCAACTGTAGATAAGATACATGGCTTTCCATAATTTACAGGGTTTGTTGCTATTAAAAAAGGAAGTGACCTGTGATATTTTGACAAGGAAAAGAATTTTTTAGATTGGGATACTTCATTCCAAGAACAATCCAAACCAACAACACCCCTTCTCTGTACATATTTATAATCTTCATAAGATACAGCTTTCTCCGCATATGGATTTAGAACTACTGCACCACCAGGAATTTTATTTATATCATAAACCAATCTACATTTACCCATTTTTTCCATTTTTATGGAAGTGCATTTCTTTCTATCACATTCATTTGCGTGAAAAACTGTAATTCTCATAGCTATTGAGCTCCCTGAAGTGCAGAAGTATTTCCAGATTTATACTGACGTATCAAATCAATCTGATAATCAAACTGTTCTTTTGTAAGTCCAAATTCATCATAAATATGTGGAACATTCTTACTTTCTTTCAAAGTTAAACTTTCAAGTAAAGGTTCAAAATAATTAGTATATGCTTCGCCATACATTTTACCGGTGGCATTGATTTTAGATTTGCCATCAATAATCATATAAATCAAATAACCTTGTTTTTTACCTTGTGATTCTCCAATAATAATATTCATTGCATCATCCCCATTAGAAGAATTAGTGCTTGAATTATTATTTGGAACTGCCTGTGTAAAGTAAATATTCCATTCATTGCCATTGAATGATCTTACTTCAGGATTACCCAAACCTTGAATTTGATATATTTCCATTAATACTGAAGAGTTGTCCACAGTGGAAATATTATAAGTTATTTTATTTTCTTTATCCTCATAAGAATGCATGAATTTCTCTTTATCATTTTCAAGACTTACATTACCTATAAAACTACCTTCCATAAAACTCATTTTAAATGGAGTAGTTTCGACATCATTACCGCCAATGAATCCAGTAGCAAATAAAATGCCGGCGATTGCAATAATTACCACAGCAACTGCCGCAAAAATAATAATCATATTTTTATTTTCCATGAGCAAACTCCTTAATTTAATTAATTAAATATAAGTAAAAAGTCTTTAATATAAGTTTAGTTAGATATCTAATATATTAAAACTGAATAAGGTTATCTTATGAATAAAAAAATGCAATACCAAATATTACTTATTGTTCTAATAGCTATTGTAATATTTAATTTATCAATTATCGTTAGTTCCATGATGAACACTCCAGATAATGTTTATAATATTACAAATGTAGGGCACAATGCTAATGGTACTGTTTATAAAATTGAAGCCGGTAATATGTCCTCTAATGAAACCGTTGGACTTATTTTAGGAGTCCATCCAAGAGAACATGAAATTCACGAAGCGGTGAATAATACAATTTATAATATTACTTCCGAAAATGGAACTAATAATCTTACTAAAAAATATGTAATATATTATATTAAAACAAAAGATAATTTAACTTCCCGTGAAGATACAAGGCCTGCTGGTGAAGAATTAGCTAACAAATTCATTGTTCCAAATATTGTTAAGGATAAGCCATTTATTGTATTGGATGTTCATGAAATAAACCCAGATTATGAATATTCAAATTTTATATTTAGTTTATCCAACAGAACCAACACAGTTGACTCCTATATTTCACATATTGCTAATGATGTTAATTTAGTGGATTATCAATTTAGTGAAGGAACAAGCCCTGAAAAAGTTACAAAACCGATTGCAAGTAAAGGAGTTACTACATTACTTATGGAAACTTCAATTACTGATGCATTAATGGAAAAACAAAAAACTGCAGACAATTTAATTAAAAGTTTAGATAGTTTAGAACCGTAAGTGATTATCATGAATAAAGTTCGTGGAATTTTTATTGGAAGAATGCAACCTGTTCATAATGGACATATGCAGATTATTGATAAAATTTTAGAAGAAGTGGATGAAATCATAATAGGCATAGGCAGTGCTCAATTAAGCCATAGCTTAAAAAATCCATTCACCGCTGGTGAACGTGTTGTTATGCTTAATCAGGCATTAGCTGAAAGAGGTGTTGATCCGTCAAGATACTACATAATACCTATGCAAGACATTAATTTTAATGCTCTTTGGGTTTCACATGTTAAAATGTTAACTCCACCATTTTCAATTATTTATTCTGGAAATCAATTAGTTAAACAATTATTTTCTGAAGAAGGCTTTGAAGTCAGACAACCTCCCCTCTATGATAGACTACGTTTATCTGGAACAGAAGTGAGAACTAGAATGATTGAAGGCGGTAATTGGGAGGAATTAGTACCTAATGCTACTATTAATCTTATCAACGAAATTAATGGTGATGAAAGAATAAAAAATTTATCTATAAGAGAAATTAGTGAAATATAACAATAGTTATTAATATGTAAAAAATATACAATATAAAAGGAGATGAAAATAATGGTCGTAAGAGTCATTGAATCAAAAGAAGATAAAATTACTACAGCTGATCTAATCGATGAATTGAAAAAAAATTCAAAAGTTGATTACTGCGGAGCTATTTTTAGTTTTGAAGGTTTTGTAAGAGGAAAAGAAGAAAATATGAACTTACAAAAGTTAATTTTAACTACCCCTGATAAAGAAAAAACAAAGTCCGAAATTGAAAAAATCGTTGAAAATGCCAAAATCAAATACAATGTTGCTGAAATCTCAGTAGTACACTACATTGGTGAATTTTACACTGGCGATTTATTATTCTTAGTTGCTGTTTTAGGTTATCATAGAGATGAAAGTTATAAAGCTTTAAAAGAAGTAATAGAAACCGTGAAATTCGATGTTGATTTTAAAAAAGAAGAAATTTCTGATGAAGGAACAAAAGTCATTCTAGCTGGAGGATAAACTTGATTTCCTTATTTTTCATTTTAAGATTAATACTCTTGTTTTTAATAGTTTATGCAATAATTAAAAACTTAAAAACATTATTAAAAGCAGGAGTAATTATTTTTATAATTTTAATATTATTGGGATTTATGGGATACTAATCCCAACAATCCTAAACTTATTTTCCAATTATAACTTCAGTAGATTTGATGATGGCAGTTACATCATCACCTTCAGCTAAACCTAATTTTTCTGCAGATTCTTTGGTAATAATCGCAGTAATAGTGCTAGGTTCACTTACTTCTATTTTGATGTTAGCCATTACAGCACCTTTCTCCACGCCAGTTACTTTTCCATTTAATTGATTTCTTGCACTAAGTTGCATATTAATTAATCTCCTTATATTAAATATGAATAATAATTCATATCATTCATACATTGAATATTATATTATACAAAATTAAATATAAATGTTTTGTTTTTTTATAAAATCAATGTTTTTATACGATTACGGAAAATAATTCATATCGTAAATTAAAAAAAGAAAGTATTTTAATATATGAAGTTGAATATAATAACTATGAATATCGAATTAGAATCAATTGGTACAATACATACTGAATTTAAAGAAATTGAAGGTATGCCAATTCAGCCTACAGGAGCAAAAGGAATTAAAGGAACCATTGAAATTAAAGATAAATTTGTTGATGGACTAAAAGATTTAAAAGATTTTTCACACATTCATTTAATTTATTTACTTCACAAAGTTGAAGGATACAAACTTGAAGTAAAACCGTTTATGGATACAAAAACTCATGGTGTTTTTGCAACAAGATCTCCAAAAAGGCCAAATCGTATTGGAATGAGTGTTGTTAAAGTAAATAAAGTTGAAGGAAACAAAGTACATGTTGAAAATGTAGATATTCTTAATGGAACTCCACTTTTAGATATTAAACCATATGTTCCACAATTATACGAAGATACAATTGATGAACTAAAAATAGGATGGTTTGAATCAAAACACCAAAAAGCAAAATCGCAAAAATCAGATGACAGATTTAAATAACTATTATTTACAGTTATAATAAAAAAATAAGAGTTTATTATAATCAAATATAATAAACTAAGTTTATAGAAGTCTTATAAATTATTTATGGCTTCTGTAATTAATTGAATAGTTGCTTCAACATCATCCATACTACATACACTTACCGGAGTGTGTATATAACGAGTAGGAACAGATAAAACACCTGTTGGAATTCCTTCACGAGTTAAGTGTATTGCAGTTCCATCAGTAGTGCCGCCATCACTTACTTCTAACTGATATGGAATTTCATTTTCATCTCCAGCATTAATGAGCAAATCTTTTACAGACTGTTGAGTCAAAATACCCCTTCCACTTGCATCCGCCAATATAATAGCCGGACCTTTACCCATCACTACAGGCGCCTCCTCCGGTTTAATTCCAGGATGATCACCAGATAATGTTACATCAAGTGCAATAGCAAGATCAGGGTTTAATCTAAATGCGGAAGTTTTAGCTCCCTTAAGACCTACTTCTTCCTGAACGGTACCTACACCATAAACAGTAGCTCTAGTATCTACTCTTTTTAAAACTTCCATCATTACATAGCAACCTACACGATTGTCTAATGCTTTACCCATGATTAAATTATTTGGATATTCAGCAAATAAAGAATTGAATGTCATTTTGTCTCCAATTCTAACCATTTTCTCTGCTTCTTCTTTGTCTTTTGCACCAATATCAATAAACATGTCGGTAGATTTAACAACTTTGTTTTTTTCTTCAGCAGTTGTTACGTGAGGTGGTTTTGAACCAATGACTCCTACAATCGGTTCTCCAACGGAAGAATGAACAGTTACAGTCTGGTTCATTAACATCTGATCATTAATTCCACCAATGTTTGAGAATTTAATAAAACCATCATCATCAATGTACCTTACCATTAAACCAATCTCATCCATGTGAGATGCTAGCATTACAGTAGGAGCCTTTTTTTCACCTTTTTTGGTTGCAATAATGTTTCCCATACTGTCAGTTTCAATTTTATCAGCTACATCTTTTAATTCACGTGTAATAATTTCAGCTATTTTTTCTTCGGAACCAGAAACGCCTGGTGTTAAAGATAGCTCTCTCATTAATTCCATCATATCACCAAATAAATTTATAGTTTAATAATATTAATTAATTTCTATTTTATTTGATAAACTTTTAAATATTGACAATCATATTATTAATAGGTGTGAATATGAAAAAAATAACTAGAATATTTTTTAGCCCATCTGGGACTACTAAAAAAATAGTAGATAAAATAGCTACTAACTTCAAATACGAAAAAGAGATTTGTGATTTATTACATTTTAATGACACTAAAGAATTTACAGACAGTGATATTGTTATTGTTGGAATGCCTGTTTTTTCTGGAAGAATCCCAAAAACCGCTCGCAATAGACTATTGAAATTAACAGGAAATAACACAAAAGCAATTGCTGTTGCAAACTATGGAAATGCTAAAGTAGGCGATGCATTAATTGAATTAGTAGATATTCTTAAAGAAAATAACTTTGATGTTATCGCAGCAATTTCCACCGTTAGCCACCACTCCATTTTTAATGGTGTTGCCGTTGGAAGACCAGATACTGCAGATATGGAAAAAATCAATGAATTTGGACAAAAATGTGTAGAAAAATTGGAATCTGGTGAATCCCTCAACTCAGAAGTTCCTGGAAACAGACCATATGCCGATTACAAACAATTGCCTTTTATCGTAAGCTGTGATCAGAATAAATGCATATTCTGTTATGATTGTGTTACTTTCTGTCCTGAAAATGCAATACCTGATGAGGATCCTGCCGATGTTGACCTTGACATATGTTCAAGATGCACTGCATGCATCCATATATGTCAAGAAGATGCTAGAAGTTTTACCGGAGAAGCATTTGAAACTAAAAAACCTGTTTTTGAAAGTGAAAATAGTGAAAGAAAAGAAGTTGAACTTTATTTATAATTTCAATTTCTTTTTAGCAATATTTCTCACATACTCATTTTCATCATTATTTGAGATTTCTTTTAAAACTTTTCTACTTACCACTTTTTTAGTAGCCGCTTCACGAACTTTCCAAGAAGAATCGTTTCTAGCTACTTCACCCAAATATTTTTGATTTCTTATTAATGAAATAGCTCTGATTGAGATATTTTCTGAAATATTCTGTTCATATATTTTAATCAGGCATTTTTCCACTTTGATTTTATCTAAAGCTTTAAGAGAAAATTCTTCATCCTCGTTTGAAAGAATAATTCTAATTAATGTTTCTAAATCACTGATGTTATCTAGTGTATTTTTTCTAATTGATGTGAGTTTAGCATTTTTTAATATATCAATGAAATCATTTTCATCATTAATATGATTTAATGCTTCCGATGCCACATCTTCATGTATTGAATTAATGGCCAAATATTTAAAATCTTTTTCATCGGCCAGAGCAGAATTTGAAATTGCATGATTTCTTACAAACTGATCATCATCATTTAAAGCTATTTTAATTAATTCTTTAGGATTGTTTATATTTTTTACAGCAATCTGGCGAACAAATCTATCTTTTTCCGTGCTGATTATTTTAATTAATATCTCTTCGTCAGTTATTTTTTTAACAGCTTCACTTCTAACAATATTATCATTATCTTCAAGTGCGATTTTGGCTAAAAGGTCAGAGTCAGTTATCTTGTTAATTAATTCTGTTTTGACATCTGCCTTTTTAGAATCTAAAATAATATGCTTTAAATTTTCCGGATTGTTAATTTTATCAAAAATGAATGATCTAACCTTCGCATTATCTTCATTTTGAGCTATTAATACAAGTGAATCCTCATTTTTAATTTTACCAATAGCGATTTTTTTTACTCCTTCATCCTTATCTTCAATGGCGACTTTTTTAAGAATATCCTCACTTACAAAAGAATCTTTTAAAATAGCTGCTTTTTTAATAGAACTGTCATTTGATTTAAAAACTAAATCATATAATATCCCGGCATCATCAATTTTATTTAGAGCACGTGTTCTATATCTTTTATCAACTGCTTCAATTGCAATCCATTTAAGAGTTTCTTCATCAACAATTTTATTAAATATTTCATCTACATGAGAATTTTTCTTAGTATTTATTACAATTTCAGCTATGGATTTATTGTTCTCCCCAAGTCTTTCCCATGCAAAGCTTCTTACATCGAAAAACTGTGAGTTTAAAGCAGCATCCATTAATAAATCTTCATCTTTTAATTTATTTGCAGCAATTAATCTAATAGCCCTATCTTTCACGGTCTTAGCCATGTCCAGTGCAAGAAATTCATTTGAAATTTTATCTGCTGCTTGCGCCCTTTCAAGCCTATCTTTATGATTAATAGCTATTTCTTTTAAACGTAGCTCTTCATCTTCAATCTCCGGATTATCTGGAATTAATTTCTTTTCTTTTTTATCGCTTTTTTTAAATCTATCAAATAAACCCATACTAATTTACATCCTCATACATTTTCTCAAGAAAACTTGCAAGCGAAATAATATCTTGACAGTTGTGTTGGATTATTGGTACAACTGGCCCTATATTTTTCTTGGATAAATAAGTGTCATAATATCCTGGAATATATTGGCCGGGAACATCCCTATAACGAGTTATTCCAAAAATTTCCTCTTCAATAGTTTGAAGTTTGAAATTTGGAAGTGAACCTTTCCATAAATTCTTTGCAAAATACATTAAATCCAAATGAGGCAACTCCAGATTATGGTTAATTCTATTGTAAATACATCTATTCCGTATAAATGGAACATCGAAACTTTTTCCATTGAATGTTACATGAATAGAATCTTCATCCAAATGATTCAAATATGCTTCAATAATATTCTGTTCTTCAGTGTAATCCCTTAAGAAATATTGTGAAGATATGATTTTACATTTTTTGATTTCAGCAACACCTATTAAAATTATTGGAACATTTGAAAGTCCTTTAGTTTCAATATCCATGAATTTGAAGTTTTCAACATCAGTTAAACTTATACATTTAAGTAAATTATCCCTACACTTTTTAGAATACCTATTGTTATCCAATAAATCCATTATTTCATGAAAAGACATGTCATCAATTTTATTTAGAAATTTTGATGCGGTATCGCAATATTTGTCATGATTTTTAAGAGATTCAATTGTCATGTATCCCTTATTTTTAAGATTTTCTTCAGTTTTAAGGCCAATTTTCGGAAGTAATTTGAGATTGTGATTAATTTGATTTTTAAAATTATTATCATAAATATTAAAATCAATTTTTTCTTTTGTAGTTATTTTCAATGCATCCCCAAAAGATGTGTTACATATATTGCAGTCCATTACATCTTTTAATGATTTATTCTCATATTGTATTAACAATTTTTCTTTTAAATCTTTAAAATAATGACTAGACAAACTCTTTTCTTTTTGTTTGGAATCTGATGAATTATTTAATCCAAGCAATGTATTTTTCAAATATTTTTCATGTTCAATATAAGCATTCATTCAACTAAGATTTATTAAAAACATACTATATATTTTTTAATAAAGTATATTTGATTTTTTATAAATTATACTAACATTTATATAATGCAAACATCAAATATTATAATTGGCTACAAAGTAGCCGGAGAGATAGATTAAACAGCCAAATTTAAAAAAAATTCATTTCTCTAAAAACTTGTTAAAGCAAGTTGTTAGGTAGTTAATCCCTTTTTTAACTACCTAACCCTCCCAAAACTTATTTTTTAATTATAATTTAAACTAAAAATTACTACTTAATATCAACTTAGAAAAATTTATATTATTTTTAAACTAAAATAGTAAATAGTTATTTTAAAAGGTTTTACTATGAAAATCAAATTAGCAATAATATTTGGAGTACTAATATGGATTTTAACTTTTGTGCTTTCAGCCACATTCAACCCAATTTTTACAACAAATGTTCGTAATGTCAACATAGTGGTGCCTATTATTACAATAATTGTAACTGGATTTTTTGGAATACTATATATCAGAGCTATTGATACTAATGAAATTGTTGAAGGCTTTTTGGTTGGAATAATCTTTGTTATAATAGATATTATTTTAGATTATATATTTATCATATCCCTTCAAAAGAATTTATACATCATTGGAAATTATACATTGCATGTTTTTTCAATGATTACAATTACTTTATTAATTACAACATTTTTAGGATATTTAGCTCAAATGACTATTGATTTAAAATAAGGAGATTAAAATATGATACCCAAATCACACCCTCGATACGAATCATTACTTTTAAGAGATAAAATGGTTAAAGCTTCCAAAGAGGGTTATTTAGCGGATTCAGCTTTAATTGCACATGGTAGAGGCGAAGCTTTTGATTATCTGATTGGTGAGAAAACAACATATCCTGCAAAAAGAGCAATGTATGTTGCTGTTGCAGCACTGCTTTTATCAAACAACCCTGTGATTTCAGTTAATGGAAATGCAACCGCATTAGCTATTGATGAAATAATTGAATTTGCCAATGCCATTAATGCTAAAATTGAAATTAATTTATTCTACAAAACCAACGAAAGAGTTAAAATAATTACCAAATTATATGAAGATCACGGTTACAGAAACATACTTGGTGGTCTTGATGATGATATTGAATACATCAATGATATAGAAAATAATAGGGCTAGTGCAAGTAAAAATGGAATTTACACAGCAGATACAATATTAATTCCTCTTGAAGATGGAGATAGAGCAGAAATATTGAAAAAAAGTGGTAAAAATATTCTAACAATTGATTTGAACCCACTTTCTAGAACATCCAAAATGTCTGATGTATCAATTATGGACAATATTGTTCGTGCAATACCTTTTATGACACAAATAGCTAATGATTTGAAAACTCAGGATAAAAAAATACTAGTTGAACTTGTTAATGAATTTGACAATGAAGAAAATCTAAAAGAATCTTTAGAACAAATTAAAGTAAAAGAGTGAAGATAATGCAAGTAATGGGAATATCAGGCCTACCAGGATCTGGAAAAAGTTTAGTTTCTAAAATTGCAATTGAAAGAGGAGCAAAAATTGTAAGTATGGGAGATATCATACGTGAAGAATCTAAAAAAAGAGGAGAAAGCACTAAAGAAACTGCCCAAAATTTAAGAGCAGAATTTGGACAGTACATTGTTTCTGAACTAACTATTAAAAAAATTAAAAAACTTCAAGAAGAAGGATTTGAAAGTAAAATTATTGTTGAAGGTATTAGAAGTCCTCATGAAGTTAACATGTTTAAAAAAAACTTTGAAAATTTTATTATTTTATCAATTTTTGCAAATCCGACTTTAAGATTTGAAAGATTAAAAAATAGAATGAGAGAAGACGATTCCACTGATTATGTTGAATTTAAAGCAAGAGACCAAATGGAATTAGATTTTGGAATTGGTGATGTAATCTCACTTTCTGATAAAATAATCATTAATGAAACAGATTTGGAAAGCTATACAAACAGCATAAATAAATTTTTAGATGAAATTGAATTATAAATTCATTTTTTCCTCTAAAACTGCATCTTCAATAATGTAAACACCACTGTCATTATGCCATTCTTTTTTATATTTTAAGATTTTAATTCTTTTTTTAAAAATAGGACCATCAATAGCTAATGTTTCAGCTTCACCACCCTCAAAAGCTAAATCAACATGATATTTTTCATGAATTTCCATTAATTCATCAATGGTTTCATCATCGATTATTCTTCCAAGCCATGATTCATCTAAACCCCAAGCTGCAACTCCACTTATTATAATTTTAAAGCCTAAAGACACTATTTTTCTCATATACTCCAATTCATCGACATGCCAATAAGGAGAAATAGCAACAAGTCCAACTTCATCACATAACTGTTCAATTCTTGATTTTTGATATTGTGAATAGAGTGCACCAGTATATATAGCTTCAACACCTAAATCTTTGAGATTTTCGAATGCCTGCTTTAAATCTTTAAGTTCATCTTCTTTAATCCCATCAGTTTCAACAGACATTATTGGAATATCGAAAGCTTGTGACAACAAATCAGTTAAATGGATATTAGGAACATGAAACATATATGATTCATCATTCCTGGATTTCATAGAAAGAAGATATTTAACATCTTCTTTCGAATCTAAAGCATTATATAATGCCATCGTACTATCTTTTCCACCTGAAAATAAAACTGCAACATTCATAAAATTACCGTCTGCGTTTTTCCCTTAAGAATTTTCTAAATTTCCTATATGCTGGAACAACAGAATCAACATATATACCCATAAATGCTACAACAACACCAATACCACCACAGACCAATGTAAATTCTATGTTAGTTAACATTGATGAATTTGTATTGTTTACTGTGTCCTGAATCGGCCCTTCTATTTTTGAAGCAACAATACCTTTTTGAAGTAAAATATGCTCAAACGTATCAAGAGATGATGAATCAACAACCAATACTGCATGAACTTGCGCATAAGAAATAGTTTCACCATAAACCAATTTATACCAATCTGAAAAAGATTTTAAAGCTTGAGCAGAAGTATAATTATCAGCAAGAGTTATTTGAATCTCAGATGTACTTATATTATAAGCTTTATAATTCGAATCAATATTTCCAACTATTTCATCAAAGTAATTATGTTCTCTCTCATTAAATGTCCACATTGGAATATTAACCGATTTTTCATCAAATGATATAAATCCATCAGTTGCAGATAAATTATTTTTCAAATCATCAATATTAATTGAAGATGATAAATCCAAATATAATGTTTCTTCATTATTTGGCATATTCTTTTCAATAACACTTGCAACATTTGGTAATTCATCATAAATCGGATCAAGGAAAAATGCCCCTCCAATTGAACCAATTAAAAAAGCTACAAGGATTACTAATATTACCTCGCGTTTAGGCATGTATTGTCTTAACATTCCAATAGAAAATACAAATACCATCATGACTATAAACAAAACGAGGTAAATAATTGTAGTTATTATATCCATAAATTCACCTATTCAATTATTTTATACTATATTTAAGTGAAATAGTTAAAATAATTTTGTATAAAAATAATTATACTGTATAAATTAACATATTTTTAGAATTAACAGGCCATTCCACAATTATCACATTTTCACCTTTATTTAATGAGATGGTTGTTTTCCCAATATTTGACATTACATGCTCTTTTATATCCTTTTTGGAATTACTTTTAAGTTTAAAACTTGTTGAAACATGACTGTTTGCTATATTAATTTTAAGTTTCTTGTTACTTTCAATTTTAATTGTTTGTCTTGATCCTTGACCTTCACCATAAACTTGCTTAATTGCATTAGCTATTTTTGATAAATCTGATTTCACATTTAAAGAATCGGAAACATCAAGAGTATTTCTAATTGAATTTTCAGCTAGAGGTAATGTAAAAACAATTAAAATAACCAGTGATATTGAAAAAATTAACATATACTCTAATGAAATCTGAGCACCACTTTCTTTAACCATCATATCACCAAGAATATGTTTTTAATGATCAACATCATCATATCCCCATACACTATAGCTATTACCAATCCTAAAAATATTGCTGGAGCAAATGGAAATGATAATTTAATTGATATATTATCGGAAATTATATCTTGTGAATTCATAATTTTAAGCTGCCATACTTCCTCATTTGTTATTCCGCCTGCACTTTGTGATTTAAAATAATATTTGAAATCATTGCGGTTTGATTTATAAATCTCCAAATTACCTCCCATCTCACTTAAAAGTTCAATAATGTGCTCATTATTAAAATAATAATCATTGACTATCATTCCTTCCTTTAAATCCTTAATAGGAATTAATTTGTTTAAAGTTGAATTTTTTATATATTTCAGACTTTCAATGTTAAAGATATTGACTAGAAAATCAATATTGCCCATAAACACTTTATTTTTAAATATTAAATGAGTGACAAAGATTACCAAAAATGGAAATGATACTAAAATACTATTAATTACAACACTAAATGAAAATGGATATACGGACAATTGTGGAAAAATATTCAAAAAGTTGATATTAAGACCAGATGGTATTACTGTTGCAATTGCTGTAAATAACTTTACATCTCCTCCTCCCCAAATATTTAATTTCCATAACATATAAGTTACAGCATATGTAATAAACATTGAAATAAAAGAAGCTAAAATATATTTAATATTATTTGAAATTATTGATAAAATTAAATTTGAAAATAAGCCAAAAAATATCAAAGAATAATTTAATTTGTTTGGAACAATATTACTTTTTATATCATAAATTGCAGCCATTATTGAAAATAAAACTGTTATAATAATTTGAATCAGGAATATAGTAGTAATAATCATAATTATACTATTTAACATAGAATAATATTAATTAGATAGAAAATAAACTTGTAAAATTGATTTTAATATATTAAATAAAAGAAAAAGAGAAATATTAATTTTTAGAATAATCATGAATAGCTTCTAAAAATGCTTTAAATAATGGATGAGGCCTATTTGGTCTTGATTTAAATTCCGGATGGAATTGGCAACCAACAGCCCATGGATGATTTGGCAACTCAATAATTTCAACTAAAAAGTCATCAGGACTTGTTCCAGAAATAATTAAACCTTTTTCTTGTAAACCATCCCTATAATCATTATTAAATTCATACCTGTGTCTGTGACGTTCCTCGATATCACTTTCACCATAAGCTTCATAAGTTTTGGTACCTTCAATTATTTTACAACCATAAGATCCTAAACGCATTGTTCCGCCCATGTTTTTGATTTTCTTTTGCTCTTCCATCATATCAATAACTGGGAATTTTAAGTCATCATCAAATTCGGAACTATTTGCACCAGAAAAACCATTTCTCCTTGCAAATTGAGTCACCATAGATTGCATTCCAAGGCAAATTCCAAACAAAGGCACATTATTTTCAATTGCATATTCAATTGCATCCAATTTACCTTCAAAACCACGTTCACCGAATCCTCCAGGAATTAGAATACCATCCAGTTCAGACATGGCATCCTGATCCAATTCTTCAACATCAGAGCTTAAATATATAATATTAGCTTTAACACCAATGCTTGCCGCTGCATGGAGTAGTGATTCTCTGATACTAATATATGAATCTTCAAGCTCCACATATTTACCTATAATACCAATATTAACTTTAGGTTCTTTAATTTTTAAAGATTTAACCACTTCCCTCCATTCATTTAATTTAGAAGAATCAGGTTTAATATTTAATCCTATTCTTTTAACGATTAATTCACCAATGCTGTGTTCTTCCAAGACTAAAGGAACTTCATAAATTGTATCAGCATCAGGAGTATTTACAACAGCTTCAAAGTCAACATCACAGAAATGAGCGATTTTTCCTCTTAAACCATCATCAATTGGTTTTTGTGACCTGCATACAATAACATCAGGGTTAATTCCAACACTTCTTAATTCTTTTGTAGAGTGCTGAGTTGGTTTTGTTTTGAATTCTCCAGCTGCATCCAGGTAGGGAATAAATGTAACATGGACAAACATAACATTTTCACGACCTTCCTCATTTCTGAGTTGTCTTAATGCTTCAAGGAAAGGTTGGCTCTCAATATCTCCGACAGTACCACCGAGTTCAACTAAAACAACATCATAATCAGCGCTTTCAGAGTTTTCCCTAATCATTTCTTTAATACGATTAGTAATATGTGGAATAACTTGTACACATTCACCTAAATATCCACCTTCTCTTTCTTTAGCAATGACTGATTCGTAAACTTTACCAGTAGTAATATTAGCTAATCCTTTAAGTTCAACATCCAAAAATCTTTCGTAGTGACCGAGATCCAAATCAGTTTCCATACCATCACTAGTTACAAATACTTCACCATGCTGATATGGGTTGAGTGTTCCAGAATCCCAGTTTAAATACGGATCTATTTTAATAGCTGAAACGTTTAAACCATAAGATCTTAAAATCCTTCCCATAGATGCGGATGTAATACCCTTACCTATGGAACTAACTACCCCACCAGTTATAATAATATACTTTGTCAGAAAAATCCTCTCCATAAATAAAATTTATAGTATTACATTAGTTTTTCATAATATATAAAAATTTTAATCATATTATAAATAAAACAGAAATTACCCGCTATTTTTCCAATGATATAATTTATTTGAAATTGCACGATTTGTTTCATTAAATTGATATTGACCTGCATCACCATAGTTTGCAAAATTATATTCTTGGACAAATAACCCGCATGAATCTCCAGGACCATCAGATATCTGACCTTTTCTACAAATCATTCCATGAGCCGACCCATAAGGACTTACAGACCAAAAAGTACAGTTTAAACAAATTGAATCACCATTATTTACCATAGAATCATAATCTATTTCTTCAAGTTCTTGTGTATTTTCTTCTTCATAATAATACTGCATGCAACTATTACAATAATTATCTTCATCCAATTCCTCACCACAATATGGACAAAGCCTGCCTCCAATGGGATTATCTATAAATTCCATACATTCACTACAGTAATTATCCTCATCCAGTTCATTACCACATTCAGGACATTTCATAATATCACTTATAACCTTTTAATAAATTCTTTAACATACCTATCGCAAAAATCCCAAGTGTGTTCACCCGGAGACTGCATAAATTCAGCATTAATATCTTTTGACTCTAAAAACTCATAAAATTCAACATTTTTATCATATAAAAAGTCATCAACACCACATGCCATGAAAATATCTGGAATATCGGCAGTATTTTCAATTAAATATTTGGGATCTTTATCCGAATTTTTAATTTTATCCAAATCACCAAAACATGATTTATAAAATGAATTTGACCATAACACATTATCATCATCTGTATAATCAACAATTTCATCAGTTATTAATGCTGCTGAAATCATACCAATTTTTGAGAAGTTTTTTGAGTACTTAAGACCATTTCTAATAGCCCCATAACCCCCCATTGAAAAACCTGCAATAAATGTATCTTCCCTATTATCAGATAATGGGAAAATATTTCTTGTAATATCTAAAAGTTCCTGACCAACATATTCACCATAATATGCATGAGCTTTTTTATTATCCAAATAAAAACTATTTTCCCCACATGGAATTACAATAGCTATTCCATGATCTTCTGCAAATTTTTGAATAGAAGTATTTGCAAGAAATATATCATCACTACCATACAGTCCATGGAGCAGATATAATGTTTTATAGGGTTGAGGAACTATCTCTTCTGTATCACTTAAGAAGTGAATATTATCAGCAGGCAATATCACACTAATTGATGTACGTCTTTGCAAGCTTTTACACTTGATATCTCCTCTGAATAATACCATTCAATCACCTAAGCCCATAGTTTAGTTATAAACATTGGACTTGCATCATCTGCTTTTTCAAATCCGCAATATTCATAAAACTTAATTTCATCACTATATGCAACTACAACTATACGCATGTAATCTTTATAATGAGTTGTAATTCTATTCAGCAATTCTTTTCCAATTCCTTTTAACTGATATTCCGGTTTTACAAGCAAATAATGAACATATGCATTCATTATACCGTCATCCATAGCACATGCCAAACCAACAAGGTCTTCACCATCCCATGCTGAAAAGACTGTTTTGAAGTTTTTCATTGCAATTATCAGTTTATCTGGAAAATGACCTGCTGACCATTCCAGAGATAAAAATAACTCTTCGAGTTCTCTTTTACTAAAATTATGTGTATTTTTATATACAATTCCATCCATTAAATCACCCTGTATTCTGTCCATTTATTTGAAAAGTACCTGTAAATATAAATTGCTGCCCTCACATACCAATCAATAAACATTGCAATCCATGTCCCGAATACACCAACACCCATAAAATCCGCAATTACATATGAAAGAGCAATTCTACAGGTAAACATTACAATTAAACTAATATACATCACTGATTTTGAATCGCCAGCACCTCTAAATGTAGCAGGCAATGTGAAAGAAAGTGGCCAAATTATAATACCGAATATGCCATGCCAAATAATCATTTCACTTGTCATGGCTGCAGTCTTAGCTGATAAATTATAAATATTCAAAATTAGCGGTAATGCTGCAAAAATAATTAAATTGATTACAATATGTGAGACAAATACAATAATTAAACACTTTTTATTATAATATCGGACCTGTTCATAATCATTAGCTCCAACGCATCTTGAAATTATAGCTGTTAAACCTAAATTAATTGCAAAACCAGGTAATACTGAAAATATCCCGACTGCATAACCTACTGAGTTTGCAGCTATTGCCATTGTTCCAAATGTTGAAACAATACTTAAAACCAACACTCTTCCAAGCTGAAATAACCCATTTTCAATACCATAAGGAATACCAACCTGCAAGACCTTTCTAAGTATTTTAAAGTCAAATTTATGAATTAATGTTCTTTTAATGTGCAGTTTATAATCTTCATTAACAACAAAGTGCAATATTAGAATTGCGGATAACAGTCTTGATATTACCGTAGGTATTGCAACACCATGAACATCCCATCCTAAATAATAAATACAAATCGCATTACCTACAATATTTAATATATCACAAATGAATAGTATTTTCATTGGCAGGGATGCATTGTTAGTTGTTCTAAAAATTGATGCACCTGCATTGTAAATAGCTAAAAAAGGAATAGATAATGCAACAATATATAAATATTTATCGGCATTTTGCCAAACATCAACTTCAATTTGACCAAATAAAATCCCGATTAAATACTGCCTTAAAATAATAACAATAATCATTAATATGACTGATAAGATTGTTGAAAACCAAACTAATTGAGTAGCAGAATCCTGAGCTTTATCTATTTGCTTATTACCCAAGTATTGTCCGGCAACAACAGCTCCACCAGTTGCAAGAGCTGAAAAAGAAAAAATAAGAAGTTGAATTAAAAAATCAACTAAAGAAACTCCTGAAATTGCAGCTTCACCTAATGATGCAACCATTATAGAATCTGCAAATCCTACAAAAAATTCCAATGCATATTCTATTAAAAGAGGAATGAATAAAGCAAGCAATGCTTTATTTGAATATATGTAACCTTCAGGAGTTTTAAATATGTTCATAGTTTTATCTTATAAAATTTGTTCGAGGTTTTGGTTCTTCAGTTACTTTTAGACCTTTTTCAGCACCTGCTTCAAGACACTGCAAGAAAAATGCCATATTATGTGCCAATTGTCTCATAGTCCCCAATCCTTCTTCATCCTGAAGTACTTCTTCAGGAGTGTTCCCATGAACCATATTCCAATAGAATGAGGAGATAATAGGCATTTGGGAAATTCCTAAATATTTAATCAGTTGATCATAAGTTGCAGTTGTTCCACCCCTTCTTGCAGAACATATAACTGCACCGGGTTTGTGTTTAAATGCTTCCGCCCCTTTTCCATGAGAATTAGAGTAGAATGCTCTGTCCAAAAATGAAACCATTGATCCATTTGCACTTGCATAATAAACTGGTGAACCGAAGACAAACGCATCAGCTTCATATGCTTTTTCAACAAATTCATTAACACTATCCGCATCATAAGTACATTTTCCAATAGTTGCACAAGTTCCACATGCAGTACAACCTGTTATTGGTTTTGTTTTAATCCAAAAAATCTCAGTTTCAATATCATGTTCATTTAAGACATTTGCAACTTCTGATAATGCTGTGTATGTGCAGCCTTTTCTGTTTGGGCTCCCGTTTACTAGTAATACTTTCATTTTAAAAATCTCCATCAATCAATCTTTGCATTAATTTGTAACCTTCTTTTTTAGTTATACTTCCATTTAAAACAGATACCTCATCAAATGCAACACAATCATCCCCCTCCATATCTGATGCGTACATAATAATCGGAACATCATCACGAGTATGTGTTCCAATATCAATAGGAGTTGGATGATCCGGTAAAATTGCTGCTCTGTAATCTTGACCCTCTAAACTATCCAAGATAGGTCCGACAATAAATTTATCAATTTGTTCAATCGCCTTTACTTTTTCATCAAGTAACTGAGCATGACCTGCTTCATCAGGTGCTTCTATATGAATAAATAACACATCATTTCTTTTTAAAGCTTCAATTCCATATTTTCCCTTTGCCTCATAATCAGTATCGAAAAATCCAGTAGCTCCAGGAACATCAATAATTTCCATTCCTGCAAATACTCCAATGCCTTTAAGTAAGTCCACACCAGTAATTACAGCCGCATCAAGACCATATTTTTCTTTAAAGTTAAGTAGTTTTGGAGTTACACCCTGACCCCACAACCATACCATATTTGCTGGAATCTCTCTTTTTTGATTAATTTCCTGTGTTTTTAAGAATTCTTTGGATTCAAACATGATGTTTTGGATTTCACGAGCAAGTTCACAGTCTCCAAATAAATTATCAACTAGATTTTCACCTGAAATATCATGAGGAGGCATTGTTTTTAAGTTTGCTAAAATTTCGGCATCTTCAACATTATCACAGGAATATACAAACAAATGTCTGTAACTAATTCCAGTGTAAAATTTACCTTTAAATCCAGGATATTTATCATTGAAATATCTGTTTAATCCTTTCATCAATACATCTGCTTCTTCTGTTGTGATATGGCCTGCATTAAAATCTTCCATTTTACCATTTTTTTCAAAAATAGTGTTGCATCTAAATATCACATCACATGGAGTGGTTTCAATTCCAACACTGCCTGCTTCAAGAGGCCCCCTACCAGTATAATAATCTGCAGGATTGTATCCGAAGATGCTCATGTTAGCTACATCTGAACCTGGAGTATAACCTTCAGGAACATTATTGGTTAATCCGCCATAACCCGCTTTAGCTAATTTATCAATGTTTGGAGTGTTAGCTACTTTTAAGGGAGTTTGACCATTAATTTCATCTAGTGGAAGATCACTAGAACCGTCTGGAATAAAAATTACGTATTTCATGTTATCAAAAAAAGTAAAAAAATAAAATAGCCAATTAGATTTTATTTTTTAAAATACTAATTAAATCAGTCAACATTGCAGAAGCAGTTTCAAGTGATCCTGCTCCAAGTCCAATTACAGATACTTCATTAGCTAAATCAGTTTTAATTGTAGCCATGTTCAAAGTTCCACTTACATCATAGGAACTTCCTCTTTTAACTAAACGTGGGGATACCTGTAAATTATCAGGAGATACTTCAGCTATTAACTTAATTAAATAATCGTCTTTTTTTGCAAGTTCAATAGCTTGTGAGTTAATTTTTGAAATACCTTCGACTTTAACATCACTGTAAGTTGCATCAATTCCTAAAAGAGAATTAGCAAGAATTACAGTTTTGCATGCAGCATCAATACCTTCAACATCTTGTGTTGGGTCTGTTTCAGCTATTCCTAATTCTTGAGACTCTTTAAGAATAACTTCATATTCTGAACCTTCGGAGGTCATTCTTGATAATATATAATTGGTAGTACCATTCAAAATACCTTTAATTGATTTAATTTCACATGATGCCAATGTTTCTTTTGTAAAATTAATAATCGGCATTGACCCGCCAACAGTAGCTTCATATTTAAACTCTACACCCGCTTTTTCAGCTGCTTCAACAACTTCCCTAAATTTAAGAGCCAAATGTCCTTTATTTGATGTTACTACATCTTTTCCCTGTTCAAATGCTTTGAATGTTAGTGAAAGTGCAGGTTCTGCATCCACGATATTAGTAGGAGTTGCTTCGATAAGACAATCGTATTCAACAGCGTCTAAAATATCTGCACCATTCTTATCAGACCCAAATTCAGGATATGCTGATAATTTACCTTCTTCCTTTTTTGTTTTTACAAGTAATTCTTCATCTAATCCTTCTTGTGAGATTGCAGATGAAGATGAATCAGCTGCAGCAACAACTTTTATGTCCACTCCAGTTTTATCTTTAATTAAATCTTTTTTCATGGAAATTGCCTTAGCCACACCTTGACCTACTGAACCAAATCCCATGATAATGACTTTACATTCATCCATATTATCACTTAAACCTCATTAATCACAAGTAACTCTTTCTCTTCTGCTATTTCTGCAATTCTATCAAAAACATTTTGTTTTAAACCAACATCGGCTTCGATATTAATTAAGGCTGTGGATTTTTCTTCACCATTTAGTTTAATATCAAATGCAACAATAATAACACCATCAATTTGATTAATTTTATCCATAGTATCCCTTAAATCTTGATCAACAATATGACCAAAAAGAATTGTAGTAATTTTTTCTTTTTTAACAACACCATCCATTTCAATAATAGTGAATCCTAACTCTTCATACTTATCTACAACATTTTTAAGATCATTACGTTCTCCTTCAATCGTAAGTTGAACTGGAACCATACCATTATCATTTTTATAGTCCCTTTTATGGATAATAGTTACAAGATTAGCACCATAAGTACTAATAGGTTCTAATGCTTTAACTAATTGCCCCGGAGCATCTAAAAGTTCGAGAACTAAATTTATCCTCATTTAAATCCCTCTTAATTAGTCCAATCTGCTTTTTTAACAATTAAATTTCCTTCTTTATCAATTCTAGCATTTCTTAAAATTTTCTCAGGATTTTTTTCTTGAGATTTATCATCACGTGTTAAATTTAAATTATCTGTAATATACCAGGTTTCATCTGAATCTGGAATATCTTCTAAAATTTTTGAGAATTTTTCTATAATATCTTCTGCATCTTTTTCGATTGTCATTGATAAAAACTCCTAATATTAATAATATGAATAAATATATTTTTTAATATTAATAAAGTTAAAGATTAAATAGCCTAAAAACTTTAGATGTTTGATTTTTTAGACTCCATATAATAACTATTTTTAAGTGAAATCATTGTGATATTATTGATTTTTACTAAAATTACAAAAATGATTCAAAATATTAAATACAAAATTTGATGAAAAAAGGATTTTTACAATGTCAAAAAATTATAAAAATTGAGAAATATCCATATCTTTTATTATCTTTTTTCTTAATATTTTGTCAATGCCAGTTCCATATTGGGCAGCTTTTTTAGGTCTGTATGCAATTTCATAATCAAGGCCTCCTTCAAAAGCTAATTTTCTTAAGATACTTTTTCTCATATCGTCATGCATTGAAACAATCTTTTTATTGTCAGGAATATTCAATACTAATTCAACAAGAGTTTTATCTAAAAACGGTAATCTTAATTCAACACCGTTAAGCATGGAACACGCATCATCCCTTTCAAGATTTACATGATACATATTTGACATATCTTCCCTTAAATCGTAGTTTAAGGTTCCATCAACAAAACTCTGCAAGTATCTTTTATACCCTCCAAATAGCTCATCAGCTCCTTGACCTGAAACAGCAACTTTTACACCATCACAGGCAACCATTTTTGTTGCAAAGTAAGTTGTAAGTCCAACACCAACTTTCATTAGATTATCGTCACCGATAGCTTTAACTACACTTGGCAGTGCTTCAAGAATTAGTTTTTCTGTTACTTCACAGATTTCCAAATCCAAATTTAAGAATTTAGAAGCATATACTGCTGCTTCAACATCCTTCGAACCTTTTACCCCAACAGCATAAAGTTTGATTTTTAAAGGAACATTTTCAGATATTTCTTTTAATAATAATGCCAAATAAGAACTGTCAAGACCACCTGAAAAGATTACACCAATCTCATTTATATCTTCAACTCTTTTAAGAACACTTAATCTTAACATTTTCTCTATTTTAGCTACATCCCCCTCAAATACTTTTTCGTGAACTGCTTGAGCTGGAGATATATCCTGACCATTAAAAAGTATATGTTCTGGTTTTAATGTATTAATATCAGTGATTCCTACTTCTTTTAATGATTGTTTTGATGATGCGAATCCTTTTAATTTGTCATTTTCACCATAAAATAATGGTTTAACTCCTAGAGGATCACGTACAAGAGCCAAGTTTTCACCATCAAATACGGCAAATGCATAGTCCCCATCGAATAATCTGGTAGTATTTTGAATAGCTTTAACTAAATCTCCTTTATTGTAAAAATCAATTAAATAAAGTAAAGCTTCTGCATCAGACAAAATTTCTTTTTCAACGCCAACTTTAGAAAGTAAGTTTGTAATTGTTTTAAAATTATAAATCTCACCATTGAACAATAAAACAAGATTATCATCAGTTACTGGTTGTAATTTTGATATTCTATTATTCAAATCATAAATAGAAAGTAAATTATGGCCAAAAGCAATTGGATATGTATTATCATCTTCAAATTCATCTAGATTAATATTTTTATAAAGCTTATCCAGATAAATGCCTGATGAATCAGGACCCCTACTTTTAGAGACCTTTAACATTTTAAGAATATCTTCTGCTTTAACATTACCTTGCAATCCAACTATTGAACACATATTATCAAAAAAATCCTTTTATATTGTTATATATACTATTAGATTTTTTGTTAATTAAAATTTAAGGTTTAAAAAAAGTGGTTAAGTAAATTTAATCATCCGCCCATCTTTTTAATTTAGGAAATATTTCACCCATCATTGCAGTCGCTTGTTGTTTATCAATGTCTGGATGGACTTCAGTCATTTTATCAATACAGAAGTTCATCATTTCATCCATTGACATGTCTGATGTGAATTCACCGTCTTTAAAACAGTAAATACAATAGTCTTCATTTTTACTTCCATCTGCATTAGTTCCAAAAAAATCACTACTTTCAAGAGGCATTGCACAGGATTGGCAAAATTTCTGATTTTCAAAATTATTCATGATATAGACTCCTTAATTTTATTTAATATATCAATTCTATTTAAAATTTCACATTTAAAGTGATTAACAATTACTGCACCAACAATTCCAATTGCTGCACCAGCTAACACATCACCGGGATAATGAACTCCAATATACATTCTTGAAAATGGAATTAATATTGCAAAAATTATTAAACAAACATTTATGATTTTATAATGTTTTTTAGCTAATTCTTTCATATTAAATACAAGAAATGTGACTATTGCAATTGTGGAAGTAGTATGGCCTGAAGGAAATGAAAGAGGATCATCTTCAGCAATTAATAAATGTACATTATCTAAACTTAAAAAAGGTCTTGGTTCATGAATTAAATGTTTTAAGACAAAAGCAATACCATCTGAAAATAACAAAGCGATTAATGTTAAAAAAATGATTTTTCTAAGTGTTCTCTTATTTCTTAAATGAGCATATAACACAATAGCTATCAATACCAATATTAAAAATTTAAATCCTCCGAAGTGAGTGAAAACCGGCATTATATAATCAAAAAATGGATTTTGAAATGCATGATTGAAAAGATAAAATAATTCAACATTAATATTCATAAGTTCACCTAATAAAAAAATAGGATGTTGAAAAACATCCATTAATCATTTAATTGATTCTCTATAAATGGATCCAAATACTCTGCTGAAGAATATTTCAACATAAGGAAGTATGAATAATCCCTCAATTATTGCTAAAAAAATTGATATAATCATGGACTGATCAGTAATTGCTGATATGATGAATACTGTTATAAAAAATAAGATAACTCCTACAGCAACCATTATAACAAGATATACAATTAAAGTAAATACTATAATTCCTATATATTTTCCCCATCCGAGATTTGAAATGTTCTTAGTTATTTCCCTTAAATCAAATGCTTTTTTAATACTATCATGTGCAACCATATTATTTAATGCCATAATTAAGATAAAATAAGCAATTAAGAACAATAATACTGAAATCAATATAATAATTGGACTGTATGATTCATTAAATAATGCTAATCCAATTATTAAAAGTACAATCGGAATAATATTGTATGCAACATTGACAAGGAAATATTTTACTCCGTTGACAAACATTTTTAATACATTACTAAATTCCGGAAGATCCTCCTTTTTATCAATTGAAAATCTAACAATATTCCATTCATATCCATTTATAAACAATACAATTATAAAACTAATAATCAGCAAAGCAATTATCATATAAATATCATTGGCAGGCAATTGTGATAAATGGAACACATTACTTGCAGAAGGATATAATTTAGAATATTTTATTACTGCATCAATAAATTTAGTAGTAATATCCAATGATATTAAATTAATCAATGCAAACAATACACCAAAGCTTAATACTTTTTTTAAATCATTGAAAGGATATTTTAACCCTTCAACAACACAATCTGTTATACTTGTCATATTCCCACCTATATTTGCATAGTATATAATAATCCAATGGATCTTCCAGTGAAGATACTTAAATATGGTCCTACAACAAATGTTGTAATCAGTGAATTAACTAATGTACCTAAAACAAGGATTCCACCTGCATCAACACCTAACATAGCTCCTGAAAGACCGAATATTGTAAATATTATTCCAACTATCCCTGTAACAACAACTCCGAAAACTACACATATAATTATTATTCCAACATAAGTCAAAAGACATTTAAATAATCCGATTTCATTAATTACTGCTTTTATTTCCTCAGCAGCAAATGCTTTTGTAAACGCCCCATCATTATATGCCATGTGACATATTCCCATCTGAATCATTAAACATGCAATAATTCCAAGAATTAATGTAACTAAACATCCCAGAAGTACTACAGCAGATGCTAAAACACCGGATAAATGATTAGCAATGAGAACAAATACGATAAATGTAACTGCAGGTACAATTAAATAAACAATTTGAACAATTACAACTTTTATTCCATCAATAAACATTCCAATAAGATCATCAAACTCAGGCAATGGATCTTTTCCATTGATAATTCCACGCACTGCCGTACCAACCACCCTATAATTATATCCTGCAAGTAAAAATACTGGGATTAATAAAAAACTGAATAAACAGATAACACCCAATATCAATAATGTCTTCCAATCTTTAGCAGAATATTCAAATGCATCTTTATATATATCTAAAATCATCTCAAATCACCTAATAATAATCCTCATCAAAAATGAAAATATCCTCCATGACAAAGTATTGTTCTTTGTCCCCTTTAAATAACATTTTATTAAAAACTTGAGTTATATCATAAGCTAAAAATAAAGATGGATTATATCTGCCGTTCTCTAGAGCATTTATTGTCTGTCTTGTAACTCCAACTTTATTCCCAAGTTCTTTTTGACTCATCTTGAGCTCTTGTCTTAAATATTTAATCATGGTTCTCATAATAATCCACAAATAAAGTTATTTTTGCAAAAAGTATTTAAGTACTTGAGTAATTATGTTAAAATCTAATTACTTATGTTAATATTAAATTACATCATATATAAAGTTAACTATTAATAATAAAATTAATTTAATTAGTTTAAATTAGAAAAAAAGATATTGAAAATTATTTTAACGATAATTTTCAGTTATAATATATTTTTTAACAATAAAACAACTTAAAAAATACTTATTTAAAATTTAATAAAAATAAACGAATATTAATTGAGAAAATAGTAGTCAAAATATTTATATATTACGTAAATAATTATTAACATATGCAATGTAATTATAACATTTGCAAATGATTATTAACATAAAAGTTTTACAAAATTAAAAAAATGGAACAATTGAATAAACTGCTATTAAAACAACTACTGTTATAATAACAATTGCTCCCATCGGTGCTTTTTTCCAAGCCAGACATGCTGCTACAACAGCTCCAATCAATCCAATATACCACAATTGGTTATCTACTGTCAATACTCCAGGACATATTAATGCTGCAAGAGCAGTATATGGAATTAAATCTAAAAATTTCTCAAATTTTGGTGAGAAATTAAGCTTATCAATAAATAAAGCTGGAATTAATCTTGGAATAAATGTTACAAGAGTACAACCTACAATAACCAACATCATATAATCCATTAAGCATCACCTGAAAGCAAATATTCATCATCAACAATATACATTCCAATTGCTGCACCAACAAGGGTTGATACAATTAACGACCAGTTTCCTAAGAATTGACTTAAAATAATATTTAAAACAGCTGTTATTGCAACCAAAATTGCAATCTGTTTGTTTTCTTTAATAGCAGGAGTTAAAATTGCTACAAACAATGCATAAAGTGAAATGTTAAAACTGTTTGTAACTATTACCGGAAGAAGATCCAATACTACAACACCAATTGCAGCTCCTAAAATCCAACTTAACCATGCAGTTACTGCAATTCCCAAATAGACCCAAATACTTGAATCTTCACTCAATGAAAACACTGCAAATGATTCATCAACAGTAGTATGAGCTGCCAAGACATTTAAAGGTAAGTTGGAGTCTTCAATTTGATTTAAAACACAGGTCGACATTACAAAATATCTTAAATTAACTACAAAATTAGTTAATACGATTGCCAATACACTTGCACTGCTCAATATCATTGATGCAGCAATGAACTGGCCAGCACCTGCATAAACAAGAACAGACATAGAAATTGTCTGTAATGGAGTCATGCCTGCTTTAATTGCAATAGCAGCATACCCAATACCCATCGGAACATAGCCGAATGTGATTGGAATACCCTTTTTAGCACCATCAATAAATTTAGATTTTCTTGAAATAGTAACGACTCCAAAAATTAAAATAAATAAAAAAAGAAGTAACTTAACTAAGTAAATTACTAATCTGATCTGTAGTAATAAGACCTAAAACCTTCATCTCTTCATCAACTACCGGAAGACATGAAATATCAAATTTACGCATTTTACGTGCGATTTCCTCTATTGAATCATTTGCATGACAATATTTAACTTTTTTTGTCATGATATCTTTTAAATGATTGGAATTTGTAGCAATAGATTTGGACAAATCCCAACTTGTAACAATTCCAATAAGTTTACAATCATCAGTAACAACAGGAATATGAGTTAAATGTTTATCTAGCATTAATTTAGCCGCTTCAACAATATCGGCATTTTCCCTAATTGTAGCTATATCCTCTATCATTAAATCATCAACCACATTTTCTGACAAGAAATTAGAGAAAATATAATTAAGCTGACCTCTCTCAAGTAAAAATGCGTCATGACCATAGTTAGATTTTATTTCTGAAAATGAAACATCAACATCATTAGCATTAAGAGCAGTTACAAGTTCCATACTCTGCTCTGTTGGATATAACCAATCCGTATCAACTGAAATAATTTTAATTTTTGCTTCAACATTTTTAAATCCGTCAATTAATGAATCATTAGCTGAAAGATCGAACAGATCAACAGCTTTTGTAATAAATAGATAACTATTAGCATCAAAACGTTTTACAAATGTTTCCCCTTGATGTTTCAGGTAACTTTCAACTTGGAAATCTACAGAAAAGTCATAGCTAATTTCATCCTTATCTTGAAGACCACGCCCAAATTTAATATCCATTGATTCATCACTTAAATAAGTAATGTGAGCAATCATACGTGCGAGTGACAAACCATTACTTGGAATCTCACAAGTATCATAATAATTTCCATTATTCCACTTAGAATCTGAAAATATAGCCTGACGGCCTACAGTATTGAATGCAATCTGTTGAGGCGAAGATCTGCCGGCAGTTGCTATTGCAATTGCTTTTTTCATCATTCTAGGATAAGATACCATCCATTCAAGAACTTGCATCCCCCCCATAGATCCGCCAATAACTGCAGCTAATTGACTAATACCAAAAGAGTCTATTAATTCTTTTTGAACTTTAACCATATCATTAATTGTAATTACTGGAAAATCAACGCCATATTCTTTACCAGTTTTAGGACTAATAGAACTTGGACCAGTTGTTCCTTTACATCCTCCCAATACATTAGAACAAATTATGAAATATTTTTCACTATCCAATGCTTTACCCGGACCAATCACCATTTCCCACCAGCCAGGTTTTTTATCCCCTTCATGCCAGCCTGCAGCATGAGCATCACCTGTTAATGCATGACAAATTAAAATAGCATTAGACTTCTCTTTATTAAGTTCACCATAAGTTTCATAAGCAACAGTGACTTCGTCAAGAGTTTCTCCACTATCTAATATAATAGGATTGGATATATCATGATATTCCGTTTCAACAATTCCAACAGACTCTTTATTCATTTTAAAACACTTTAATATTTAATTTTTCAATAGCTACTTTTGCAGCTGCTTGTTCTGCTTCTTTTTTATTCTTACCTTTTCCAACACCCATCTCTTCACCATCAATTAATATTGCTGTGATGAATGTTTTGTTATGAGGTACACCACATTCTTTTAAAATTTTATATGAAACCTCCAAGTCTTTAGCATCCCCATATTCTTTCATAGCAGATTTATAATCTGCAAAGAATATAACATTTGCATCAATGAATTTGAATATTGAATTAGATACAAATCTTTTTACAAAATACCAACCTTGATCTAAAAACATTGCTCCTAAAAATGATTCGAAGATATCTGCAGTTATAGACAATATTTCATTTTTAGTTAAGTTTGATTCTTTAGCAGCGACTTTTAGATATTTATCAAGACCCAATTCATGAGAATAATAAATTAATGCGAATTGACAAACATAATTTGCTCGTAATTTTGTTAATTTACCTTCTTCATAATGAGGATATTTTTCATACAAATACTCAGAAACAATTACACTTAAAACAGAATCCCCTAAAAATTCCAAACGTTCATAATTATATTTTAAATCATGTTTAGTAGAATATGAACCATGTGTAAATGCAGTATCATATAAAACTTTATTATCCGTTTTAATACCAAACTTTTCATATAAATTCATAAATAAAGCCCAAATAAATTAATAACATAATTACTATGATTTTCTAATTATATATACATAACCATTAAAACATTTGTTTTCAAATGCTCTCTCAATTTATTTATATGTTCATAAAAACCAAATTAAAAATAAAAACTAGGATTTTGGTAAATATGATTATAAACTGGCAAGAAGAAATAACAAGAATTGATCCCGAAATGAAATTTAGAGCAGAGGGCGGATGGTTAAAAACTATTGAAAAACTAGATAAAAGTGTTAAAAACGGATATTCTCTTGTAGGTGACTTTGTTAAAGCAGGAGACTTTGAAGAAAATTATGATGAAGGAATATATCTTGATTGCAATAAAGAAAAAACAGGAAGAAAAACCCAACAGGATTATAGATTATTCCGTTTCAGAGATGGTAAAGTAAGATTACTTGATATGGTAATTGATGGTGAAAATGGGTGGGCAGTTGACTTATGGGATGCTGTGGAAGATGAACTATAAAAAAAGATTATTCAGAAACTTCATTTTTCAATTTAAATTTTGAAAAACCAGTTTCTTGAATATTGACTCTTTCATCCAAGCAAGTAGGTTCTTGTAGAAGAATAATCTTATGGTCTAAGTTTTGAGGGAAATTTTTTCCCTTCCCATCTATTATTCCTCTAAAACTTACACGAAATTCCCCTGTTTCACTGATATCCATACTTAATTTTTCAGAAGAAATCATATCATCAAAAAAGTCTTCCAAATCCATGATTTCAAATAAAGGTCCAATATAACTTAAAGCCATTAAACCATTCTTATTTTCTCTGAGTTTAACTCTTCTTTGATCTAGTTTTATAGATTCATTTGTTTTATTACGAGTTAATACAATGTAGTTGGAAAATGGGGAATCAAACATTATATCACCCTTATAAATGACAGAATTGGCAACAAGCACAAGTTGGTGCAAAATATGAATCATCAGGCTCTACAATAGCTTTTTGTGCAAATAAAGTTACATTGAACTTTGTGTCATACTCTTCACTGACTTCTTTATTAATCTGAGACAGACCCCTATAATAAGCAGGCCTATATCCAGTTTGTGAAATATCAAAGTAAAATTTTTCACCATTTGCAAATTTATTAAAATATTCTTCAAATTTTAAAGTTTGTTCCGGTGTAATTGAAAAAGTAAAACCCATAGTATCGTCACTTCTTTGCCTAATCTTTGCATTAGAAACATCAACAGCTAAAATATCATCTTCACCTCTTACAAAAACAACACAGTTTTCTAAATCCACTTCATTTTCTTGAGCTATATCTTTTAATTCTACCATAAAAGACCTCCTAAAAAATTCAATTATTTTAATATAACATCAATTATTATATAAACTTATCTAAAATATTCTAATATTCAGCTTGTTTTTTTATAAAAGTACCGTTTGCCAAATCTTCAAAAGCCTGATTCAATTCTTCTCTTGTATTCATGACAATTGGTCCTGCCCAAGCTACTGGTTCATCCAATCTTTTAGAACTGTATAATAATATTTCAGCACTGTTATCTTTAGTTTCGAATATTACATGGTCACCATCACTTAACTTTGCAGCTGTTTTTTCTAAAACAACATCACCACTTATAACTACATCACCGAGTAATGTAAATACAAAAGCGGACCGTCCTTCTTTAACTGGAATTTCCACTTTAGTGTTTGGTTCTAGATGAATATCATAGAAATCAACTGGTAAGTATTTGCCTTGCCAACCTTCCTCACCATTATATTCACCAGCCATCAATCTTAAAAATCCACCATCTAAAGAGAATTCCTTAATTTCATCTGTAGTTATACTGTGATATGCTGGAGGAGCAGTGATTTTATCTTTTGCTGGAAGATTTAACCATAACTGTGTTCCAAGCATGCGTTCTCCACCGGGAAATTCTGCATGTTCAGCACCAGAACCCGCAGTTAACCATTGAGCTTCACCATCTCCAACAAGTGCTTCAGTTCCCAAATGATCTTGATGAAGCATTTGTCCTTTGCTGACAAAAGTTATTGTTTCAATGCCTCTGTGAGGGTGCATTGGAAAACCTGCAGTATAATCATCAGGATTTGTACTATCAAAAGCATCCAACATTAAAAATGGATCATGAACATCGGTTGTAGTGTTGCCTAATACACGTACCAGATGCACTCCTGCTCCGTCAATTGCTTTTTGTCCTTTGGTTTTATGAGTTACTTTTCTCATCATTATTGTCACCTTCATATTTTATAACACATGACATTATTTCCTATCTTAAATCCTAATTATATATAAATATTTGTAAAAATGGATATTTGAAGAATAATAAATTTATAAACCATTATGAAAAATATAACAACAACTATTATTATTCAAGAGGTAGAAAATGAGTAAAGAAAATATTGAAAAAAATGAAATTAATAATTCGAATGCTCCAATTCTTTATAAAAGACACGAAGATTACATCCCTCGTGTAGCTGCAATACACGATCTCTGCGGATATGGGAAATGTTCACTTGGCGTAGCTATTCCAGTACTTTCAGCAGCCGGTTGTGATGTTTGCCCAGTTCCGACAGGATTATTTTCAAATCATACCGGATATCCTACATGGTATATGCATGACACCACAGAAATCCTTAACGATTATTTGAATACCTGGAAAGAAATCGACATAGACATAGATGCTGTTTATTCCGGGTTTTTAGGATCTGATGAACAAGTTGAAGTGATCAAAAGTGTTTATGAAACATACCCTCATGCTCTAAAAGTTGTAGATCCTGTTATGGCTGACCATGGACAAGTATATCCTACTTATGATGATGATTTATGTCAAGCAATGGCAAGTCTTGCATGTGAAGCTGATATTCTTACTCCAAATCTTACCGAAGCTGCTATTATTTTAGGTGAACCAATTGGTGAAAAATGGAGAGGGGCAAATATTGATGATGAGGAAGCGCACCGTATTCTAAACGCACTTCTAGACCATGGAGCCAAATATGTTGTATTAAAAGGTATACAACGTGAAGATGGAATCATTCGCAACTTCGTTGGTGGTAAGGACATGGATATCTCTGAAGCATCCAATGAATTTTTACCTTACATGTTACATGGAACTGGTGATTTATATGCAAGTTCCCTTTTAGCAGCAGTTATGGTTGGTAAAGACCTTTTTGAGTCTGTTGAATTTGCAGGAAATATTACTCACGATGCAATGATTGTTTCATCAAAACAACCTAACTTCCAAGATCGTGGAGTGAACTTCGAATCACTTCTCGGTCAAGTGACAGACTTATTTATCTAATTCTTGAATATGACCATCACCACCATGAATAACCCTAACATAATACTAAAGATGATTTTTATGAAAAAAATGAAAGGAGTACTGCTTGAAGCAAGTGCAATTGACAAAGGAGACATATCATGGGAAGAACTTTCCGAACATGTCGATTTAACAATTTATGAAAATACAACTGAAAGAAATAAGTTCGAACATATCGGTGATGCAGAAGTCATATTTGATAATAAAGTTATAATAGATGAAGAAGTATTCAGAAAATGTCCAAATATCAAATATGTTGGAGTTTGTGCTACAGGATATAATGTTGTTGACATGACTGCTGCAAGAAAAAGAAACATAACCGTTACGAATGTACCTGCTTACAGTACAGACAGTGTTGTTCAACTTACATGGGCGCTTATTTTAGAGCAGACCTGTAATCTTGAACTCCATAATCAAAGTGTGAAAAATGGTGACTGGATAAATTCAGAAATATTCTGCTACTGGCTCAAACCAATAAGCGAGCTTTCAGGTAAAACATTAGGAATTATCGGTTATGGAAACATTGGTAAGAAAGTTGCAACAATAGCTAAAAGCTTTGGAATGAATATAATTGTAAACACAGATCATCCTGAAAAATATAGTGAGGAAAACATTAATTTTGTAGATAAAGATGAAATTTTTGCTAAATCAGACATTATTACACTTCATTGCCCATTAACAGAAGATACAAAAGACATTATTCGAAAAGAAAATATTGACAAAATGAAAAATGGCGTTAGAATTGTTAATGTTTCAAGAGGAGGGCTTGTAAGAGAAAATGATTTAGCTGATGCATTAAATAGTGGAAAAGTATTGTCTGCTGGTGTTGATGTTGTTGTAACCGAACCAATGAGTGAAGATAATCCTTTACTTGATGCCGAAAACATAATAATAACACCGCACATCGGATGGGCAAGCATTGATGCACGAAAAAGACTTGTTGATGAAATTATAAAAAATTATAAGGCATTCATCAATAATGAAAAAAGAAATGTGGTTAATTAAAATATTCATTTAATTGCTACACATTAATTTATTCCATTAAATCCCTAATTTTATTTCGAGAAATATAAGTAGCTGTAAACAATGTCAAATACATCACTATAAATACTGAAGCAAAGATTTTAAAATCATTGATTTGTATTAAACCAAATAACTTATGTGCCATACTTTCAGCATTAGGATAGAATCCTGCCATATATCCGGACACCACATATGCTCCTGCCAAAGAACAATAGAATAATCCGAGTAATCGAGATAAGTATTTTGCTGGAGATAATTTTGATACAATACTCAAACCTATAGGAAGTATTAATATT
This sequence comes from Methanobrevibacter gottschalkii DSM 11977, assembly GCF_003814835.1. NCBI lineage: Archaea > Methanobacteriati > Methanobacteriota > Methanobacteria > Methanobacteriales > Methanobacteriaceae > Methanobrevibacter > Methanobrevibacter gottschalkii. The sequence continues at coordinate 441,484 of NZ_RKRG01000002.1, read as the reverse complement.
TCAGAAGTTGATCTGATTAGCTCCATGATTATAATGAAAATTATTGAGACATCAGTCATATTATTATCGACCATCATGCAAGGTATGAAAAATACTGCATAAGTTACAAGCAATACAATAATTCCAAGCATTATTCTAAATATTAAAGATTCATTTTCATCACCGTCTTTTAGATTAAAGTATGTTAGTATAAATGGTGAGAATATAATTACACCAAAGGGTTCTATAAATTTGATTATTTCAGGACTTATCCTAAATGGGACAAATGGAATTGTATTTGCAACATAATCTTTTGCAAAAAACATTAATGATGAATCGATTACTTCAAAACCGATGAAGAATATTAAAGATATGGAAAGTATAATTATAATAGCTTTCACATGATTTCTTTCTTGTTTGGTCAATTTTTCCTCCGCATTGTCCATTACAGATTCCAATTTTATTGAAGGCTTAATTCCAACTATCTCTCCTTTTGAATTTACCAAATATTTATTTCTAAATAGATTATAAATTATTATTCCAATGAATAAGCTAACTGCAAGTATTAAGAATCCATACTTATATAAACTTAAATTTCCTTCACCAATTGTTAATCCAAGTATTATTGCAGAACTAACAGCTCCAATATTTAATGCCATTATCAATAATGTAAATGCAGATTCAACTTTCTTTTCATTATCTTCATATACCTGTTTTACAGTTGAGGAGATATTTACTCTCAATAGTCCTTCACCCAAAATTATAGACATTAAACTAATTATCAGCATGATTTCGGGAGTATTAAAATAGAAATAAGAATGTGTCTGCACAAGGGGATTAGCCCATGATGCAAAATAACTCAGGACAATAAAACCTAAACCCATCAGGATTATTCCCGCATTTATAAGACATCTGCTTCTTATATATTTATCAGACAAATATCCTCCAAATAATGTTGCAATATAAACTAATCCAAAATAGGTACCATAAACTAAAAATGCAAATGAAAGGCTTAAATTTAAAAATTGAGTCATGAATAAAGTTAATATAGCTCCAAGCCCATAAAAACTAAATCCTTCGCAAATTTGTATTATAAAAAGTACTATTAGACTTTTATCATATTTCATCTGAAAATTCTCCAATATTATAAATTCTTAATATAACTATCTTGATAATTATATAAATCTTTTTTTATAATATTTTTAGATATTGAATTAAATTGTAATTATTCGTTCACTATTAATTATACATTATCAACAAATGTACAATTTATAAAAATTCAATAGATTAAAAAAATAAAACCATGACCTATATGGCCAAAATCCTAAAAATAGTTAGTTTATGAGATAATATGCGTTTATTATCCCAAATAAATTAAAAAGTACTATGAATTAGTACACAGATAAAAACCTTATACCAATCTTTGTCTAGTAGTAGGTTTTTTGTTTTGCCAACTGTATCTTCTAAGTTTTTTAGATTTACCGAATCCACAAGAAGCACAAACTTTTTTACGTATATGGTAAGTGTTTCTACCACATCTTCTACATCTAATATGGGTTTTCTTATTCTTCTTACCCATTGATGGAGTTCCCTTTGACATTGATACACCTCCTCCTATTTATCGTAAAACTATAATTTAGAAAAGTATTGAATAATACTTATGGTGAAATATAAACAATATTGTCTCCTCTAATAAGCACAACACCGAGTCTCCTAGTAACTTCCCCGTCTTGTAACTCTTCTGCATCATTAAGAACTAAATTCATGTGTAAATCAAAGCTCTTAAGTATACCTCTAAATTCACGATCTCCTTTGAGTTTTATTAAAACAGGAGCATCCACAGATTTTCCTAATGCGTCAAGTGGTCTTTGAACATTTTGTCCGCTCATTATATCACCTTATATTATTACAAATTTTAGTTTTTTAATATGAATTGAGTAATCACTCATTATTAGACATAATATAATCAAGTTAAGATAAGACAAAACCTAATTAAAACTAATACTATTAATTATAGTTAATCTAGTATATAAGTGTTACTTTATTTCAAGTAAAAAGATTAAAAAATAATAGCTATACCTATTATTAACTAAACTAGTATTTAAATTATTTTTCAAATGCTCTTAGACATTACTTAAAAATAAAATACGACAAAAATAACTTTAACTCATCATCCAAGACGAAACCATGAATTTCAACCGTGAAAAATATATTGATTTAATAATGTACATTCTCTTAAAATGTTATTCAAAACCCAATTTAGGAAAAACCGTACTCTGCGGCATTTTATATTTTATTGATCTCAATTATTATGAAGTATATGGAAAATTTCTCACATGTGAAACGTATATCAAATCCAAAAAAGGAATAGAACCAAAACATTTCAAGGAAGTTACAGAAGAATTAATAGCTACAGATAAACTGTTTTTAAGAAGGGAAGCATATTACAACAGAATTATACACAGATACTACTTAACGATAATCCCCCAGTTTAAATTTAGCAAAAAGGAACTTGAGATAATTGATGCATCGATAAAAAGATTAAAGGATAATAATGCAAGTTCAATAACCAGATATGCAATAAAAGATCCTCCATTGCATATTGCTAATTTCGGAGAGGATATAGATTACAAATATGTTTTTTCAAGAAACAGTGCCTATTCTGCAATTAAAAACTTTTTATAAATTTATACCTTGAATTCAATAAATCAAGCAGTTAACAGCATATTAACTGAATATATAACTTTTCACCGAACCAGGAATAAATAATATGAAAAGAACCTATTAAAATAAATGTAAAATCGTTTGTTTGAAATATACAACTTAAAACCAACAATAGTTTTATTTATTTTAAATAATAAATACTATTTAATAAAGTATTGATTGGGATTAATATGGTTGTAAAAGTTAAAAAAAGAAATTTCTTGAAAAAAAAGAAAATTAAAGAAATAAAAGCAGAATTAGGTGAATATGGAAACTTACTTCAGGGAAAGAAAAATGTAGAAATACTTGAAGCAGAACCTAATTCATTTATCTTAGTAGATGGTGAACCATATATTATATTGATTGATGAAAGACCATTTCCAACACTTAAAGCAGCTCTTGATAATGAAATTGATGCTAAAACTGTAACTGTAGACATGGGTGCAATTAGATTTGTAGCCAATGGTGCAGACATTATGAGTCCTGGAATTGTAGCTGCTTCAGAAGGTGTGAAAGAAGGAGATGTAGTTTTAATTATTGATGAAACACATGGAAAACCATTAGCTATTGGAGTAAGTTTACTTTCTGGTGAAGAAATGGTCAGAAATGATTCAGGAAAAGCAGTTGAAACCAAACACTATGTTGGTGACGATATTTGGAATTTTGAATTATAATGTGATAATATGGCTGAATTAAGATACAGAGCAGGAAACATAAGAAATCCCGAAGTTCACAAAATTGGAATCATAGCACTTGGTTCACACTTAGAAAACCACGGTCCGGCACTTCCAATTGATACTGATGCAAAAATTGGAGCGCACATTGCATTCCAGTCTTCTCTTCAAACAGGAGCTAAATTTTTAGGAATAATATTTCCAGCTTATGAATTAGATACAATTGACCATGGTGTGCACGTTTCTCTTGAAACATTGAAAGAAAATGTTATTAGAACACTTAATGATGCTAAAAAATTCTTAGATATTGAAAAAGTAGTAATTGTTAATTCCCATGGTGGAAATATTCCTTTAATGAGTGAGTTATGGGATATTGAAGATAAAACAGATATGATTGTCGTATTCAACAATAAAGTAATCTCCTCCGAAGGCCCCCATGGAGGAAGTGGTGAGTTGTCAATGGCAAAGGTTTTAGGTATTGTTAATGAAAACGAATTAGACAATCAAACAAATGTTAATGAATATGAGGAAGTTGGTTTATACGGTTTTAAACAAGCACGTCGTGATGACCCGAACATTGAAGAAGGTGCACGCGATGTTGAAGAAAATGGTGTTTATATAGATGAAGAATACGGAGAAAGACTATTCACTTTAGCTATTAGCTCCGTACTCTTTGATGTTGAAAAGTTACTGGATTTCTAGATTAATCAAAATCATTAGCATCTCCTGAGCCTTGACCTGCATGCCCAGAATCAGTTTTAGTATCTTTATCTTTATTATTTTGATTAGAATTCTCATGGTCATGATCATCTGAATCCTTCTGGGAGTCCCCTTGATTATCACCTGAATGGTCAGTTGTAGTCTCCACTTGGGAATCATCATTAGAAGAACTACTTGAACTTGATGAACTATAATCTTTAGAACCGTAACTTTGTCCGCTGTTACCAGTATCATTTGTAATAGCAGAAAGATTATCCAATATACTCTCTGATTCATTATCATTTGGCAAGATTGATATTTGTCCTGTCATAGATGCACAAACACATGCAATACAGAAAGCTACAATAGCCACTATAAAAATTACTAGAAATGTAGCAGATTTACTGCCCGGCAAGAATATCACCCCATAAAATTAATTAACAATAATATGTCTACAATAATATAAAAAGATATTGATACAATGAAAACTATTAAAAATGCAATTCAAAGCGAAATCAATGTTAAAAAATCCCAATTTATCTGTTCACTAGTTCCAACTGAAACAAAGGCAGAATCAAAAGCCGTAATTCAGAAATTTAGGGAACAGTACAGTGATGCAACACATAATTGCACTGCATATATTGTAAGTGATGGAGAAGGCTTTGATGATGATGGAGAACCTGGAGGAACTGCAGGAAAACCTATGATCAACGTTTTAAGAAAAAATGAACTTCACAACGTAACTGCAATTGTTACAAGATACTTTGGTGGAATTAAACTTGGTGCCGGAGGCCTTGTAAGAGCATACTCCAAATCCGTTATGGAAGCTGTTGGTGAAGCTGAAATACTTGAAATTGAAGAATATGATGTTTATAAACTTATTTTTGAATATTCAAATATCAGGATAGTAGACAGTGAAGTTAGAAATAATAATTTAGAAGTAATCAATAAAGAATACAGTGATAAAGTCAGTTATGATATTGTATCAAAGGACGGTAGAGATATTTTAAAAATATTTGAAAAATACTCAGGAAAAATAAATACTGGATTTAAAAATAAACAGTTTCTAGAAAATAAATAAAAAGAAGAACTTATTGTTCTTCAAAATGTTCTGCACCTACGCCACAAACAGGACATATGTAATCTTCAGGTAATTCATCTTCTTCTAAAACGAAATTACATACTTTACATATAAAAGCCATTGTAACACCTATTCTATTTTTTCAAACATGTCTGCAGTTGCGCCGCACATAGGACATTTAAAGTCTTCTGGGAGTTCTTCGAATTCTTCAGTTACGTATCCGCAAATTTTACATTTAAATTTTGCCATATTTAACAATCTCCTTTATTTTTAAATTAAAGTTTAAACATTATTATCTTAGTCATGATAATATATAAAATTAATCCATTTTCATAAACATTGATTTTGGCATCCCACATTTTGGACATTTAAATGAAGAAGGTAAATCTTCAAATTTAGTTCCTTCAGGAATATTTAATCCCTCTTCAATATTATCTTCATCAAAAATATAACCGCAAATCTTACATTTATATTTAGCCATAAAACAGTCTCCATTATCTAAAATTTATTTGGAACTTTCAAGTGATCCGGAAGTGGTTTAATACGGGCAGGTGTTCCAATAGCCAAATAGAATGGTGGAACAGAATGTATTACGATAGCTCCAGCAGCAACAATAGAACCTTCACCTACTTCAACATTTGATAAAAAGGTAGTATTGCCTCCAATAGACGCACCACGCCTAACTTTAGGTCCTTGAAGTTCATAGTTAATTCTAACAGGATATTTATCGTTTGTAAAACAAGCACAAGGTCCGATAAATACATTATCTTCAATTACAGAATTAGTTGGAATATATACATTAGATTGAATACTAACATCATTTCCAATAATAACATCCCCTTCAATAACAGTATTGGTTCCAATTAAAACATCATCCCCAATATTGGTGTTTTCACGAATAACAACATTATGACCTGTTCTGAAATTATCACCAATTACAACATCATTGTAAATAATGGAATTTGATCTTATTGTGTAATTTCTACCAATAACAGGAGGTTTTGAATTTGGTGCATATTCAACACCAAACTGAATGTTTTGATCGGCAGGGAACTTTAATTCTGGTTTTGAATAATCTGGTTTGACAGATTCCTTTTCAATAACAGACATTTCATATATGACCTCATCTTTTTGTGAGTGAAAATTATCCTCATGATAATTGGATCTCTGAACAGACGGTTGGCTATAAAATCTATCCTCATTTTGAGCACTATAGGATTGCCTATTCTCAGATGCATGATAAGGATTCTCCATAACTTGCCTATAAGATTTTTCTCTATTCTTTGATTGTTTATCATCAAGAGTTTGTGAAAATCGAACCATATTATCAAACCTTCAGTTAATTAAAATTAACTTACCAATGATTTAAATTATGTTTTTAATTAATATATATAGTAGATGGTTAATTTACAATAATGTCCAAAAAGTATTTTAACATCTTACGGATATGGCCAAATTGTTTTAGCTTTTTCTACAAATCTGTTTGTCCTTAATTTAATTTCATTTTCATTCCAATTATTTAAATCCTGCAAATAAATATTTAATCTAATAGCACTATCTTTAAAACCTCCAGCCATATCTCTTTTTTCATTGAATGACCTATCACTTAACTCCGAATTATACCCTGTTAATGTTAAGTTCCCAATTGTATGCAAATAAGTCTTTTGAATATCTGCCCATTGTTCTCCAAGTTCTAGCTTCCAATCTTGTGAAAGATTTGGATTTTGAGGCATGATATGTTCAATAGTGTAATTTTGAATATTAGTTTTTTCTTTTGAGCCCCAATTTTCAAATTTATCGAATATATAATCCCTATTTTTTGATCTTAAATTGTAAATATCCCTTTGTCTAAAATTGGCTACGAATTCCCTATTGCTCGGCATTCTTTGATAATTTTCTTTTGAACGTAAAATCGCTTTATATGAACTTAAATGACTTGTATTGTCAATTTGAACATACATTCCAGCAAATGTTTTATTTAAAGATGGTGTTGGAATAGAACAAATCAATCTTCTAAGCAAATAACTTTCAGTATATTTAATAATTTCACAGAAATCATCAGTGGACAATTTATTTTCTTTGTAATCCCTATATAAATGAAGCATAAATGGATCAGTTACATCATAACCCAAACTATTTAAACTGTCAAGGGATTCTTTCAGTTTCGGATTCTCCTCAGCACCAAAAGCAATTGAATTGAAATAGAAAGCATATTTGTGGATATCTTTAACTAATTCTTTAACATCAATTTGTGCTGAATATTTTTTAAAATCAGAATAAATATTTCTAAATACAGGAACTTTATCCGTTTTAACTGTCAGATAATCTCTAATGAATTTATCAAAATTCCCCTCATTTTTCTCAAATAAAGTTTCTATTTCATGCCAAAAATCATTATATAATTTTTCTTGTTCTTCCGGAACCAAACCCATTAGAATATAATTTCTAATTAAATCCACCTGAGATAATTCTAAACCAGTAGAGTTTAAACTTTCAAAAATCAATTGAGGATTATCAATATTATGTTCCAATGCAACAAAAATAATTAATAATTTATTTAACCCATTGAAAAGAATTTCTATGTTGTCCGTATTAATCTTCTTTTTGAAAAATTCAAAGTTCTCTTTAATTCTAATAGAATCATTGCTATCAAATGGAATTTCATCACTAGTTTCAAGATAATCAATTATTTTAATTAAAGTTCTTTTATCATCTTGAGTCAAAATAAGTTTATATCTAGTTTCTCCTTTTTCTCTATCATTTAAAAGGTAATAACTAATAAAATTTTCAGGAGACATTACATTATCATTTGGATTTTTAAATAAAAATTCAACAATAGCTGAAATTAATAATGTAATTGTAGTTGCTCTTTGCTGACCATCAATAATCATCAAACTATTAATAGGACTTGCAATGTGGCCTTTTTGATTCATATAAACAATAGATCCGATAAAATGGTTTTGTTCATCACTTTCACCAACTCGCAAAATATCCTCTAAAAGTTGACTACATTCTTTTTCACTCCAACTATATTTTCTTTGATAAATTGGAATTGATAACTGTTGATTTTGACTTAAAAAATATAATAATTGTAATTTTCCAGCATCCATACAAATGTCTCCAAAAAGATAAACTACTTATAAATTATATTTTAATTGTGATATAAATTTATCCAATAAATTTCCTATGGGCTATTTTAACATTGTTCTGATTAACCATTGCATACTGCATTGTTGTATCAATTTGCACATGACCTAGAAGTTTTTGAACTTGTTCAATCGGCATTCCTTTATCTATTGCATTTGTTGCCATAGTTCTTCTAAATTTATGGGGATGTACTTTTTTAATATTAGCCCCATTACCAAGTTCCCTTATTCTCCGCTCAACACCGTTAATTCCCAGCCGTTTAAATGGTTTTTTAAATGACACAAAAAGAGCAGGATTATTATCTTTTCTTGACTCCAAATATTTTAGTAAGTGAATTTTTGTTTTTGCATCAAAGTAAACAATCCTTTCAGAATCACCCTTACCTAATACAACACATTCTCGTTCATTAAATAAAACATCATCAATATTAAGATTAACCAGTTCACCTACACGTATACCAGTTGAAGCTAAAAGTTCAATCATTGCAAGATCCCTAATATTATCACAATTATCCCTTAAAACTTCAAAATGCTCATCACTCAAAACCTCTTTAACAACTTTTTTAGTTTTGATTTTGTGAATTCGACGAACAGGATTTTTTAAAATATAATCTTCATCTTCAAGCCAACTAAAAAAACTTGAAAGGACTCTTCTAATATTATCCACTGTTGTTTTAGATGCTCCATTTACTTTTCTATAATCAGCCAAGTATTTCCTTAAATCATCAGTTGAAATGAATTCAATTTTTTTACTAATAGACTCTAGCATTTTTGCAATAGTTGTGTGATAATAAGTAATGGTCCTTTCAGAACAACCTTCAACATGTTTAGATGCTAAAAAATTCATTAATAAAATAGAATTTTCCTTAGATTCTTTTATAGTAAATTCACTTTCAGTTTCAACCAAATCATAATCTTTAAGAATATTTCTTAAAGTTTCATCCAATATGACTAATTGATTTTCATCCAAATATAATTTCATTTTTGATTTAATTTTGTTAATTATTCTAGTTTTCATGATAAAATTATAACATTACCGTAGATAAATAATAATTTGTTAGAAATTAAAAAACTAAAGAATATTCAATATATTCTTAAAAAATCATATAAAAAGAATTAAAAAGATTTAAAAAAATGTTAAATAATGAAAATTTAAAAATAAAAATTATAAAATTAAATATATAAAAATAGAGAATTGAACAGTGCCCAATCACTTTCTTTATATACAAAAACATATTTATCTTAAGTTTTGTGTGAATATCTGTTGCATTAAATATTTCTTGAAATCTTGATACATTTCATGTTTTTCTTCTAACAAGTCAATTTTATGATTTACTGAAGATAAAAATTTGGTTATTTTATCCTGTTCATTTAGATTAGGAATTGTAATTGGTAATTTTTCCAATAATTCTTTATTATAACTTTGTTGTTTTGTTCCTTGAGTATATTTGATACCATAATGTTCTCCAACTTTTAAATACCAACAATATAAAAATTGAGTACATAATTTATCTTTTTTTGGAATTAATGCCATACAAGATTGGTTTGTTGTAGATTCAATACCTAAAATTGCACAGCTACCTCTTGTTCCTGAAGCTTCTAATCCAGTTATTGCCATTAAAAATGTTCCTGGAGATAATAATTTTAAATTGGCATTATCTTTACCTTCTTTTGTTATTTGTTCAATAGTTGAATTAATGAAATTATAATTCAATTCCCCACTTGAAACCCATGGAATATCTCCATTCCAATATGAATCATTATTCCTTGATGGAGTTTGACCATTAATGAATGATTGGATTACATCTTTCAAAAAATATTGATTCCAATTTTCATTAAATTCGTTAAATCGTAGGTATTAAAAATACAAAAGAGGTTATCAAGTCATCATAAAAATTAAAAGGGGTTTATTGAACAATATAATGAAAATAGGCATTAATTAAACAAAAAACAATCCTAAAATAGTTTAAACAAACATTTGTTGGAGCAGCCCTTTCTTGAATTGTCCCATATGATTAATTCTGTCTTGTATCAAATTGAGTTTATTATCAATATTTGATAAAATACTTGCAATTTCTTGTTGTTCTTCAATTTGAGGAACCAATAGTTTCTCTTTAGAATAATCTTTAAAATATATGTGAGGGATTGTACTTCCAACAACATATTTTCTAAATTCAATGGTATTTAAAAGATAATATGAAAATTCTAAATCCACTCCTTCTTTAGGAGTAAGATATTGCATTGTTCCAACAATGGAAGTATTTGGTTCGCATAAAAAAATTCTTCCAACTCCTGCACCATCTTTAACAATGGATAAATAAGGTTCTGTTTTTTCATAGAAATTGATTAATTTAACAATTCCTGTAGCACCATATAAACCATATTCTCCATGATTTTCTTCTAAATCATTCAAAGATAAACTTGATGAAGAAGATTTTAAAAAATCTTTCAATCTAATATTTTCCCATTCTTTATCAAAATCAAATCTTAAGTTTTGTGTGAATATCTGTTGCATCAAATACTTCTTAAAATCTTGATAATACTGATGTTTTTCTTCTAATAGTTCTATTTTTCTATCTATAGTATTAATAAAACTAACAATTTCTTGTTGTTCTCTTTTAGAAGGGATTTTAACTTCTAATTTTGAAATATTTTTCTTACTGATTCCTAATACAGATATTCCATTTGCAATTACTTTAATTTTTGTTTTGAGAGTATTAGTTGAAAAAAGATCTGCTTTAAATCCATTAACAGTTATATTCTTTTCATCACGAGCTAAAATGGTATGCAATCCTGCTAAAAATTTTTCATCATTGACATTCATAACTTCAATAGCTTTTCCAATATCATCATAATCTTCTGATGCGTCAACAATGATTAAATCACCATCTTGTAAATATTGGTCTTCATTAAACTTAGACAAATCTATATCTTCATTAATGAAAGGAACATCTTTATTATTCTGTAATGAAACAATAGTTGGATATTTTGTGTGAATATCCCCATAATGTATGTTTTTAACATTTCCAAATTCATAGTTCAATTTTTCTCTTGAAAATGAATTTGTGGAATAAAATGTCAATATATCTCCTAATTTATAAGTTTGCCAATTATCTGTAAACTCCATAAATCGTAGTATTAAAAATACAAAAGATGTTATCAAGCCCGTATAAAAATTAAAAGAGGTTTATTGAACAATATAATGAAAATAACCATTAATTAAACAAAAAACAATACAAAAAAATTTCTAAACAAACATTTGTTGGAGTAAACCTTTTTTGAAAAGTTCAAAATTATCTTTTTGATTTGCAATATTAATTATCTTTTCATCTGTTGAATACAATAAATTACTTATTCTTTGTTGTTCAGTTGGAAGAGCTATTTTTACTTTAATATTCTCAATATCTCCTTTTTGAATGTTTGGTAATCCTGATCCAACTCTTAATCTCATTATTTTTGGTTCGATAAATTTTAAATAACTATAAAGATAATATCCATCAACTTTTTCAGCTAAATTATCTAAATAATAACAGTGCCCCCCACTCCAAAATTTTTCTGTATTGAAATTCACATAACCACACGAATTTCCACCCTCACTTATTGTAATTGTGTTTTCAGGAGTATTCCATGCATTTGTGTAACCTGATGGTTCTTTTCCACCATTTAAAACATGAAATATGCCAGTTTCAACCATGTCATCTTTATTTAATTGTTTACCTTTATTAATTTTAGAAATATTTTTTAATTTAACATTATCAAAATCAAATCTTAAGTTTTGTGTGAATATCCGTTGCATTAAATATTTCTTGAAATCTTGATAATATTGAAGTTTGTTTTCTAATAAATCAATTTTTTTGTCCATTAATAATAAAAATTGACTTATTCTCTTTTGTTCATCTAATTTTGGAAATTTAAATTCCAATTTTTTAATAATGTTTGCTGAAAGGTTTCCTTGACCTCCCTGAATGTATTTATGAACAATTTTATCTTTATATTTTAAAAAATAATTGTATTGGAAATAATTATCCATATTATTATCTATTTTTAAGACAGCTTGATTAATAGCACCATCAATTTTTGAAATTGCAACTTCACCACTTGTAGCACCATATAAAGCTAACAATAAATCCCCTTTTTTAATTTTTTTAGCAGATGAATTATTTATTGCAATTTCATTAATATAATGTTCCGTTTTATCCTTACAAATCTCGCCAGATTTAATAAATGGAATATCTCCTTCATAATATTCTCTTTTTGATGTAGAAGGAGTTCCTCCAGAATAAGTTTTACTTATATCACCAATTTTATAAGATTCCCATACATCAGAAAATCCACTAAATCGTAGTTTGGGAACCAATCTTTCTTCACTCATAAAACCAACTCAATCAAAAATTGGTGCTTCGATGCCCAATTCATCACAATATTTCTTAATTTCAGCATCTACTTTTTTCATTTCTTCATTAATCATTTTAAGTTCAGATACTACTTCATTTAAGTCTATTGGTTCTTCTTCTTCAAAAGTATCAACATAACGAGGAATATTTAAATTGAAATCATTTTCACGGATTTCATCAATTGTTGCTTTATGAGAATATTTATCAATTTCTTCACGATTTGCATAAGTATTTACAATTTTTTCAATATCTTCTGATCTGAGTTTATTTTGATTTTTGACTTTTTCAAAGTCATTACTTGCATCAATGAATAATACCTCTTGATCTTCTTCACGACATTTTTTAAATACTAAAATTACAGTGGGTATACTTGTTCCATAAAATATATTAGCTGGAAGACCTATTACAGCATCTAAATAATTTTTCTCATCAATTAAATATTTACGTATTGTTCCTTCTGCAGCACCTCTAAATAATACTCCATGAGGTAAAACAATCGCCATTGTTCCATTTTCTTCTAAATGATAAATCATGTGTTGTACAAATGCATAATCGGCCTTTGATTTAGGTGCAAGTTTACCATATGCAGAAAATCTTTCATCATCTAAAAATGATTTGTCACCTGACCATTTTGCAGAAAATGGTGGATTCGCTACTATTGCATCAAAATTCATATCAATATGTTGAGGATATTTTAATGAATCTCCTTGCTTAATATCAAAATCAACATATTTAACACCATGAAGAATCATATTCATTCTAGCTAAGTTATAAGTGGTTTGATTTAATTCCTGACCACAGAAATCACCAACTTCAACTTCTTTAGCAACTCTCAAAAGTAACGAACCTGAACCACAAGTAGGATCATAAACATTTCTAAGTTTCTTTTTACCAAGTGTGACTATTTTAGCAAGTATTTTTGAAACTTCTTGAGGAGTATAAAACTCTCCTGCTTTTTTACCTGCACTTGATGCAAATTGACTTATTAAATATTCATATGCATCACCTAATATATCTGATTCATCATCTCCTAATTTAAAATCAATATCATTAAGATTTAATAAAATTTTTGAAATTAATTTATTTTTATCATCATCAGATTTTCCAAGTTTTGAAGAATTCAAATCTACATCTTCAAAAAGATTACTAAAATCATCTTGACTATCAGTACCAATAGAAGAATTACTAATATAATTTAATGATTTAATTAAATCTTCTAAAATAAAATCATTAACTTTTGCTTTTTCAATAACTGTACTAAAAAGATATTGTGGTTCTAAGAAGTAGCCTAAAGAAGAAATTCCTTCATCCATTAAATCATCTTTATATTCTTCATCATCCCAAGCTTCAGTGAAAGATAATTCATCTTCTTTTAATTCTTCATTCATGTGTAATTCTAATTTTTCAGACAAATATCTATAGAAAATAAATCCAAGAATATAATTTTTGAATTCATTTGCATCCATATTTCCTCTTAATTCATCGGCAATTGCCCAAAGTTTACTTTCTAAATTATTTTGATAATCTGACATCTTTATTCACCTTTTAATTGTGTTTGAATTAAATATTCTTTAATTTTTTCATTGCAACTTTTTTTATAATTTAACAATTTACATTTTTTATCAATTAAATCTAAAAATTTACCATAATCATTTTGTTTTTCAAAATTTGGAATATTAATTTTCATTTTTTTTAAATCAGCAACTTTAATAACTCTTAAAGTACCACCTTCAAGAAGAACATGTAATTTATTATGGAACAAATCACTATTCATTAAATGATATATAAATGAAGAATCATATCCCTCATTTAATCGAATAATTGCAAAATACATTGGAATAATAAATCCTTCTTTTTGTAATAAACTAACTGTATTAGGTTGTGAAAGAGAAATTATAATATCTCCTTTTTTTGAATAATATTTTTTATTTATATTTTTAGAAATATTTTCATAATGATAATCTAAAATTTCATCTTCAACAAATTTATTTTTAATAACTGGAAATTTATTCTCATTTAAATCAATGAATCTAGATATTTGTACTCCTGAAAATACTTCTGCAATATCTTCTAATTTTTTTACTATCATTTATACAAAACCTCCACATAAAAGTTTACAGTCATCTACAATAATTCCATGTATCTGTTTTGAATTTCCAACGATACTAAACTAACTATCACAATACAATAAATAATCACCAATAATAAAAAAATAATGAAAATCACCACATATCTAGAACTGAAAAATTTTTTATTGTAAATGAAACCTAATCTAATAGTTCTTGATAAATGTAATTTTATATTCTCAAAACTTTTTCATTTGAAATCAATCAAAATTATTTATTCATGTGTACTCGATACCAACATGCATGTAATTAATCACTAATGACAAATAAATATTTTAGAATAATTGTATATAAACATTTCGTTTTTTTAAGTAATTAATCATTAATGACAAAAAAATTAATAATCAAATTTTTCAAATAATTCAAATATTTTAAATTTAATTGTATTAACCTTAGCTTTACGCTCTTTAAATTTCAATTTTTCAACCAATGATTGTTTAATTAACTCTTCATCAATTTTACCAGAAAATTCAAAATATTCAAAAATTTGACGAGCCACATCTTCATTTAAATTTTCTTCATCAACAATTTCGCACATTGCTTGTTTTCTTTCATGTTTCATAAACTTATCAAATTCTTCATTAATATTTGTAACTTTACTATCAATATTGCCTAATTTTTCATTTATGAATTTCTCAATTAAATCAATTTTGCTACGTAAATTCTCGTGTTCTTTCATGAGGCTAATAATACGTTGTTTATCATGCTTGAAACTAGTACTATTCTTATCTAAATCAGCTAATAAATTCAATATATAATCCACATTAATTTGATCATTCCTAAGAAGTTCAAGTTCAAAATCAATATCTCCTAAAACAGATTCACCATCCTCATTATCCTTTTTAAATTCATCATAAATATCTAAATAAGCACTTTTAAAATCATTGAACTCCTGTTCATCAATTTTAACATCATCCCAATTAAATTCTGTGAAAATATCTAATTTGTTTTTATTTCTAATTAAATCTCTAAAAATTAATACAAATTTTTTCTTATCATTTTCACTTTGAAGATCCAATGCTTCTGTAGCAGTTTTAACAAGTTTAAATAATCTTTTAAGATCTTCATTAAACCATTTAACAAATGTTTCATAAGGAGGTAGAATAATATCTTCAATTGCGTTAGGATCAGAGAATAATGCAATAGCTTCATCAACATTATCTTTCAAATTAGTAAAACAAACAATATTTCCCTGTGATTTTCTTTTATTAACAATACGATTGGTTCTAGAAAATGCTTGAAGTAAACCATGATATTGTAAATTTTTATCTACATACAGAGTATTTAATAATTTACTATCAAATCCTGTTAAAAACATGTCAACAACTAATAACAAATCTATTTCCCTATTTTTCATTCTTTTAGAAACATCTGCATGATACTGTTTAAAATCATCACTTGTAAAATTAGTTTCAAACATTTTATTATAATCTAAGATATATTTGTCCAATAAATCTTGTGAGTGCTCATTTTCACTTAAATCTTCATTAGCTTTAAATGTGAATATTGTAACTATTTTTAAATCATGCTTTTTCTTTTTAAATAACTCATAATAATTATGTATCACTCCACCGCGAGAAACTGTAAACATTGCATTAAATTCTCTATTTCTAGTTTTACTATCATAACTTTCAATAATATAATCTACAATTTGATTTAAACGGTTATCTGATTCCAAATACTCCTTAGTGTTAATTTTTTTAACTTCTTTATCAATATCAGTATGTGATTTAGCACCACCTACATAATCAACAGAAAAACCTAAAACATTATTATCTGCAATAGCATCTTTAATCACATATTCGTGAAGTTTTTTACCAAAAATATCTTTTGTTGTTCTTGTTCCATCAGAATTTTTAGCAAAAATTGGAGTTCCTGTAAAACCAAATGATAATGAATTTGAGAAAAATTCTGTAATTACATTATGCATTTCACCAAATTGACTTCTATGACATTCATCAAAAATTAAGATAATTTTTTTATCTTTAATTTTCTGAAGTTTAACTTTATCACCCGCTGTTTTAACTGCTTTTGATAATTTTTGAATAGTGGTAGTTACTAATTTACCTTTACCTTCCGTTGTTAAGTTTTTGATTAAAGCACCAGTATGTTTTGTTGTATTAACACAACCATCACAGAAACTATTGAATTCTTTATTCGTTTGAATATCTAAATCACGTCTATCAACAACGAAAATGACTTTATATATTGATTCATCTTCTGCAAGCAATTGACTTACTTTATATGAAGTAAGTGTTTTTCCACTACCAGTTGTATGCCAAACATAACCATTTTGTTTAATATCTAAAGCTTGATGAATTACAGCTTCAACAGCATATTTTTGATAAGCTCTTAAAATCATTAATCTTTTTGAAGATTCATTTAGAACCATATATTTTGAAATCATTTTTGCAAGATTACATTTTTCTAAAAATGTATTAGCAAAATCATCTAATGAAAGGATGTTATTATTTTTTTCATCTTTCCAATAAAATGTAAACTCAAATTGAAGGTCGTTTTTTAATCCATTAGCAAAATATTTTGTATTAATTCCATTACTTACAACAAATATTTGAATATAATTGAAAAGACCTTTATATGAATGTAATGTATACCTAGTGATTTGGTCAAACGCTTCTTTTAAAGGCATACCTCTTCTCTTAAGTTCTATTTGAACTAATGGAAAACCATTAATTAATAAAGTTACATCATATCTATTTTTATGTTTACTTTCCATAGTTATTTGATTTGATACTTGAAAAATATTTTTACACCAATCTTTTTGATTTAAAAATTTAATATAAAATGGATTGTCTTTTCTATCAATATAATAATGATCTCTTAATTTTTTTGCTTTATCGAAAATCGAACCTTCATCTAAAAATAATAAAACTTTATTAAATTCTTCATCAGTTAATTTACATTTATTTAGTTTATCTAACTGAACTCTAAAATTAGCTAATAAATCATTTTCATTTCTAATTTTAACAAATTCATATCCATTTTCAGATAATCTTTTTATTAAATTATTTTCTAAAACTGCTTCACTTTGAGTTGACATAAAATTACCTTAATATTAATATTAATTCAAAACTACAACATCAATATTGGATTGATTTAATAATAATTTTATACCAAGTAATATATTAAACTTTTAATTACAATCCATTAAAATCATAGCCATCATCATAAAATATTTTATTATTAAAAAATTAATTAAATATTATACAAGGAGGAATTTCATGGTTCAGTATTGTAGAAAATGCGGAAAAGAATTAGAAGATGATGCTGAATTCTGTGATGGATGTGGTTTTAATCTTAATAATCATCCTACAGAAGATAAGCAAGAATTGAATAAAAAAATTAAACAAACATCTCAAAAAGATAAAAATGATTTTATAACCAAATTACCCCTATCTTTAGCAATAATCAGCATAATTGTAGTTATTGCTGAAGGATTAGGAACCCCTATGATTATGGGTTGGGACAATATTATGCTTGCAATTGCTATAGGAATTATTGGGGGAATAATTGGAATAATTTTAATGGAAAAAATAGATGAACCTCTAATAGCTTCTGTTGAATTTATTGCAACTGGAGCTCTAGTTTACTCATTTATTGGTCGTTTTGGTGACATATCCCTTATAATATTTATTATAACCGCAATTTTAACATTATACTTTAAAGGTCATAGTGCTAATAATAAAAAACTATGGACAATCCCAATTTTAACTATAGTTTTATTATTTGTATTATTAATAGCTAGTGGAGCATTATATCAGATAAATGCTGAAAATTCAGTAATTGTAGGTAATTTAAGCCAAAATATAACAAATGATGGTTATGGATACTATAATGGTTATGTAACTGGAGACATTAAAGTAGATTCTAGTTTTGATTATTTATGTGTTAATGTTAACTTCCTTGACAACAACGGAAAAGTAATTGATTCAACTATAGGTTGGAATGATTTGAATCCTCAGAGTGGAAAAACATATAAAATTTCTGCTTGGTATTTCGAACAACAAGCACCAGAAAAAGCAGAAATAAGTGTTGTTGATTCTGCAGATTCAACAACACCATTATATACAGAGAATATAACAATTTCAACATCAAGTGGAGTTTAGATACTTCACTTAACTTAATTTTTTTAAATTACTTCAAAATTAATCAGTTTAATTTTATTGGAAATCAGATTGGGATCATCATCAATTTCCTCGGACAGTTTAGTGGTAATGTACTTTTTATTGTCATCTGCAAAGACAGTAGCTATTTTAATATCACTAGTATTAATTAAAACACCAGCCAAGAAATTTGCACCACTAGAGATGCCGATGCCTAAACCAAATTCTTTAGCAATTCTTTTAGACATGTTAATTGCATCCAAATCATCAATTAGTACAATATCATCAATCAGATTCTTATCAACAATTCCCGGAATAAAATCATCACCAATTCCTTCAATCATATGAGTTCCTTCTTCCATTCCCATTTTAAGAATAGAAAGTGTGCTTGGTTCCAGTGCATATAATTTAAAATCAGGATTGTTTTCTTTTAACTTTTTGCCTATTCCCATAAGGGTTCCTCCAGTTCCAATACCACTAACAAAAGCATCTATATCCGGAATCTCATCAATAATTTCCTGACCGGTGATGTATTGAGCTTCTATATTTAATTTATTATCAAATTGGAGTGGCATATATGCGTCATGTTTTATAGCAAATTCCTCTGCAAGCTCAAGAGCTCTTTTAAATCCACCTTCCTCTTTGGATACTAAATGAACATGAGCGCCATACATCCGGATAAGTTTTCTTCTCTCAAGAGACACCCAATCCGGCATGAAAATATGAACTTCATGACCGAAAAGAGCACCGATAGCGCTAAATGCAATACCAGTGTTTCCACTTGTAACTTCCACAACAGCTTGTCCTTCTTTCAAGTTGCCATTTTTTCTTTCTGTTTCAATAATATATAATGCAATTCTATCTTTTATACTTCCGGAGTAATTGTAGAATTCGAGTTTAGAATATATGCTCCCTGATTTTCCGCCATATTCATAGTTAATTTTTATCATTGGAGTATTTCCAACCAACTTTCCAAGATTCATAATAGTCAATCCAATAAAATAATACAATATTAATAATTATGTATCTTGATTTAAAATAGTTTTTTAAAAAATTTGGCTATTATGAAATCCAAAATCAAAAAAGGATATTATTATTTCAATAGCAAAAAGAAGAATTTGAAACAATACATGGACAAACATCTGCTAAGCATCTTTAAAATACTTGAATTAGTCTTTGAGTTTTTTGGAGTATGGTGCTTCTGCTACAGTTTTCTCGATTGAATCCTCTTTTATTGCCTATAAAAATTTTTTGCGAAAGCAAAAATTCGGATGTGAACTAAAATAAACACATACATGTCAAAATGAAAAATAAAGAAATTAAAAAACGTATTTAGTGATAAATTTCGATATTTTGACATGGTTTTCAACAGAGCTATTCTTTTCATCTGAAATAATGAATGAATAAAAAATGCATCAATAAAACATAATACACTTAACTGTTTATTTAATTATAAAATCATCTATACAATAATTATCAATATATGAAGTTAATAGTAAAATTTTCATTTAAAGTATCAAACTATATATAATACTAAAAATATAATTAAAATTACATCTATTTAATTTGCAGTTAAAATGGTGATATTATGAAAGTTAGAAAAATTTTAGTCATGTTACTAATTTTAGTAACTTTAGGTTTTACATTAAATGCAGTAGTAGCAAGCAGTCCAGATCCTATCAAATTAGGAGACATCAAAAATGATGACTTGGTAATTACAGAAGTCGGTCAGAATAAACTGAATTTTGAATATTCCGTTGAAGTAGACATTTCTGATTTATCTAGTGAGGATAAAAAATTATTTGAAAAAGCATTAAATAATAACAATACCTCATTTATTCTTAATTTAACATCTTCAACACCAACGAAAATTGCAATAACTATGCATAGTTTACCTAAAAAAGCTGAAATTATAGGCAATACATTATATATTAAAAATAACAATATGTTTCGCTTAATTAATGGTATACAACTAGATAATTTAAAGATATCTGCAGTATCTTTCAATACAACTAGTGGCCAATTATTTATTGCTAGAAAATAAAGAAAAGTGTTTTAAATCCATTGACAACAATGGATTTATTTTAATTTTTAATCAATGTGCAAATTATTTGTAATGAATTAAATTTTAAATAATTCAACTGAAAGTATTCAAAATATTGGAAATTAAATCACCATTACTATTTTAAAAAATATATTGGAGTAAAAAATTACTCCTCTACAACTGCAATATTATCAACAATATCTGTTATTTCTAGAATACAAATAAACAATTGTATTGTTTTTAAATATATAATTCACTTATACCATATGTATTTCATTTACATAAGCAATATACTTAAATTCATATATAATTTACATTTTCAATGTACTTTCAAAATTTAAGTGAAATAAATATTAGTAATCTTTTTTATTTTAATAATTTGTATTATTTTTATAATTTAAAGCTATTAATCCATTATTTTGAAAAAATTAAATGAATAATCAAAATTAGTTATTACACAAGTTTTTTAAATATTCATTCGTTGCAACGAATAATGATATATAAATAATTATTCGATAAAAATTATAATGAAAAAAATGAAATGAGAATAATTAATCATTTTATCTTTAAGACATATGATAATAATGTGTTTTTTTAATCTGATTAGCCTAAAGTTAAAGAAAAAAGAGAAAAGAATATTAAATATTCTTCTTTAAAAAGTATCCTAAATATACACCAATATAAGATGCCACAGGAATTAAAAGAATAAATAATACTAATTTAAAAATAAAACTCAAATCAACAGACTGAGCGTAACTTGAAGTTGAAGTTTGAGATATTGAGTTTGATGAGCCAAATGGAGCAATAGAACTTAAAATTGAAATTACTCCCATTAGAAATGTAAATATTAATCCAATTCCACATAGAACAACTGAAAAAATACTTCCCAAATATATTGAGAAATTCGGAATAATATAAGATTCATCCATACATCCGAAGTATCCAACAAATATGCCACCGAAGAATACTGAAAATACAATAACTAATAAAAGATATGTAACAAGATCAATTGAACCGTTAGCCATGAAAGATGACCATACTACTGAACCAATGAATAAAAATACGCCAAAAATAATAAACGAGAATATGATAACTGAAAAACTTGTTTTTTCATTTAAATTGTCGAAAAAACCTTTAGAACTATTTTTTATAATTTTATTTGATAATTTATGACCGCATTCAGTGCAAAATTCAATATCCTCATCATCAATATCATTTCCACATTTTGGGCAATGTTTAACAACCATTAATAACACCTTGTTATTAATTTAGTATTAACATAATAAATAGATTTTGTTAAAAAAAATTTAGGAATTAAATCCCATCAGTAAAGGATTTAATCCAGTCAAATAAACCATCTAATGAAAAACCTCCTGTGGAGTTATCGTCTAGAAATTCGTTTACCTGAGTTTTGTAGTAGTTTACATCACCTTGTACGTTCTGTACTTGTTCAATTGAATCTGCTAAGTTTTCAATATCATTATTTGTAATGTTAATGTTATTGTTTTCAACATGACTGTTAATAATATTTACAATTTCATCATGGTTAGTAACATTGCCGCCTGATACTTCATCTTTTACCTGATTTACCAGATTGGATAAATCATCAGCATTTACACCTGAATTATTTACAATTTCAGCTTGGGTGTAAATTTCATCATTTGCTGCTTCTTTTACAGAGTCTGGAATTTGAACATCAGTTACTTCCTCATAAGAATTCATAATTCCTGCAAGAGCAGATTCACCAGTTGCCTGAACAGGACTTGTCACATACACATGCCCACTTGTAATTCCAGCAGATTTTAAAGCTGAAATGTACATATCACCGGTAATTGTAGTAATTTTGGATTTATCAACACTTACCTTTAAATTTCCATTATCATTTAAATCAACAAGTGCTGAAGACAGTATTTGATTTGAATTATATGATTTACCAGTGATTCCGCTTGATACTTGATTCACCTGATCAGCAGTGATTGTTTTAACACCTACATTGTTTATATCAACATTTGCCTGGTTAACAAAAAAATTGTCAACAAAAGATTTGTAATTTGAATTTGAATAGGTAGTCTCCCCATAGGTTATTACGACATTTGAATCTGTTGCAAATCCGGTTGGAATTAGCATACCAACGAGGATTAACAGTAATACGAGTATTGAAATCTTACGCATATTTTATCACCTCTTAAATTCTTATTAAAGATTATCATAAGAAGTATTTAAATGTTATAGTTTTGGAACTGCCAATTTGTTATGACTTTTTTCGGTTTTCAATCCAACCGTTTTTTGCCATAATATAATCAAATATTTTCCTTCTGAAGTTCCATAAATATTAAAGTTTGAAACAAAATTTGCAATATTTCTATAAATTTCAAGATTTTTCATTATGGATTCATAATATTTTTCCATAACACTACTCTTTGATTGTAATTTCTGAAACACCCATCAATCTTAAGAATTGTTTTTAACGTTAGTTTAAATCATTTTGTTTTTCATTGGATTTGAATATTACCTTGAATAATTTACTAAAAGTTGCTTTATTTTCTTTTAATCATCTATTATCTGCCAAACAGCTTATTTGATTCCTACTGGTTAATATAATATCAAAATTCTTTAAAATTTAATTTGGAGAAAAAAACATGAAAAAATAAGCAATATTAATAGTGAATTTTAATATGTCTTTACTTGCAAATCTAAATAATGCACCTTGCAAAATTTAAATATATGATTTATTATAAACATTCAATTTCAAATAGATTAATATTAATCATAGTAATTTATCAAATTAATAATCTCATCACTTTTTGACAATGCATCAATAGTTTCATCAATATCTTTGATTAATTCTTTTTTCCTATCTCTTTTTTCAACTTCAGAATAATCCTTTTTAAGATTTATATTAATGGATAAGTTTTCAGATTCAATTGATATTTTATTATTGCATACACTTCTCTTCAATATTTTCCTACGTAATTTTGATGGAATAATTTTAATTTTATGTGTTTTTATTAATTTGTCCTTATTTAAATATACCCAAAAATCAAAAGTTCCACTTCCCAAAAACCCATCTAAATTAATATAGTCTCGTTCAATATTAATAATATTGCTTTCATCATCATAAAAAATAGATTTCAATTCCAAATTATCATAATCTTCATGATTTTTTAGACTAAATTCTCCATATACATTGCATTTATATTCTTCACTATTACTTATTTCACTGTTAAAACTTAAATTTCTAAGAACAATACCGCAGTTCTCATTAAGTTGTGAATCAACCTCAAAAGTTATCATAATATCACCCATATTTAACAAACATTACACTAATGTTTAATAAACATGTTTTATAAATATATTGTTAAAAAATAGGTGATTGAATGTTTAATTCAGATGAAAACAATACAATCAAAGTTGTTGTTGATTATGTAAAGGAATGCTCTGAATATGATTTATCAGAAGAATTATATAATAAAATAGAGCTAATGCCAAAAATTGAAGAAAAAATTGGCATAACCTACGAAGCACTTTCAATAAGAGTTCTTTATTTGGAATTTCTTAAGAACTATTCAATTTATGTCTATGGTGATATTGTTGAAAATAATAAAGAAACATTAAATAAATTAGGCCCATATCGAAAAATAGAGACTAATGTTAATTTATATGATGAAAATGGAAGAATTATTGAAACCGCACAACATGAATTTGCAGTTAAGGATTTTTTAGGAATGCATACATTTAAAGTAAGTTTTAATAATATTAAATCAATTGATAAAATTGATAAAATTAGAATATTTCCAACATGAATCTTAACAGAATATACTGAAAACCATTCACTATTAAATTTAAAACATTTTTTATTCAAATTATCAAATGGTGAATAATATGCAAAGTAACATATCAGAAGAACTGGAAATGAAATTTCCACCAATTGTTTTAATCAAAAGCAACACCAAACCAAAAGATGTAAAAGAACCTAAACCGGGCAAAGGGGGATGTGTAATGAGTTTTGTTGCACAAACAATAGCTAAACGTATAACTACCTGTTTTGGTCGTGAACACATTAGCTGTGGTGGAATTTCTGTAGGTTTTGGTTGGGGAGACGGATTTAGGGATGAAAATGCAATGGATTTTCAAGCATCATTTTTATCCTGCGGTGTTGATTCAGCACCAAATAAGGAGAAATATTTGGAAAAGTTAAGTCATATGTCTAAACCAACCCGTGAAATGTTTGAACATGGCGAGAGAATTTATTCAGATTTTAAAACTGCAAAAGAAAATATAAAATCCCGACCTGTTTATGATAGTGAAGATTACGTGATTTTTAAAGGATTGGAGAATTTGAATTATGGTGAAATTCCAGATTCTGTAATATTTACTGTTAATCCAATTGAATTAACTGCATTAATTCAAATAAATACCTCATTCAGACTTAAAGACACTTATATTTTAACACCTCAAGCATCAGGATGCCAAGCCATTGGATGTTTTACTTTTAGAGAAGATGAAAGTGATGACCCAAAACCTGTTTTAAGTCCAATTGATTTTGCCGGACGTAGTAAAATGAAACATTTCATCCCAAATAACTATTTAATTGTTTCAATGCCTTGGAAATTATTTTTAAAATTAGAAGAAGTAAGTGAAAAAAGTGTTCTCCAAACTGGAATGTGGAAAAAGTTTATTGATTAATTCCATTGCAAACCATACAATAAAACACATTATAATCCAATTTGGATGAAAATGAAAAAACTAGAATCTTTATGATACTTCATTGTTGCAAAAAATTGGTTTATTTAGATTAATTAATCTCAATAATGAAATCATCCCCACAGCTACAGTAACACTTTCAATAGCTACAGATGAAAAATCCCATATTGCAAAGAAATAAATTATATAAATTATACTATTTACAATGAAACTTATTTTAATTGCTTTGATTGATTTTAAATAGTAATTGGATAATGTAATTTGAACTAATGCAATAATTGGCAATAATCCAACAATACCCATTGTATTTACTAAACAGCCGACTGTTAATGAAACTATAATGAAAAATATTGTCCAATTAAAAGTTAATCTATCCTTATAAACCATTGCATTTCTTGATGCGGCTATTGCCATAGTTACAACACCAGTCCAGGAAAAAAAGAATGCTGATGAGATAGTTAAAATAAAGGCATTTGAAAACTGATGTTTATAGACTTCCTTTTCATCATTAACCCACATACTGAACAGAATAAAAATACCTGCAATTAAGGATATTGCATTACCTATAACAATATTTAATGGTAAATTCATGTTATCTAGTTTATAAGATTTTTTCTAACTTCAGTAATTTTATTTTTCTATCCAAACCACCAGCGTAACCTGTTAATTTACCGTTTGCACCTAATACCCGATGGCAGGGTATCAGAATAGTAATTGGATTATGTCCAACAGCACCACCAACCGCCTGAGCTGACATGTTTGGAGATATCATTGATGCAATATCCCCATAAGTTAATGTTTCACCATATGGTATTTCACATAATATTTTCCAGACCTTTTGTCTGAACTCACTGCCTTGAGGTTTCAGTTTAAAATCAATTTTGGGATTTAAACCGTTGAAATAATCGTCAAACCATTTTTTAAGTTTTATAAAAATAACTAAATCATCTTTTCTTACAGTCTTGTCAATGTTATTTTTAAAGTATTTCTGATTGCAAAACCAGATTCCGCAAACAGCTTCACCGTCGCTTACAAATAACATTTCGCCAATCGGGGAATTATAATTAGTAGAGTAGTACATAATTTTCTATAAGTATGATTTGAAGAATGATTCGAATTCTTCATCATCCATCGGTTCCGGAGTTGATATTTTCTCATTAGACATTATACTTGAAGCAAGGTCTCTGTATTCTTGTGCTTCAGAACTTTCAGGATATTTTTCCACAACTGTTTTTGCATCTAATTCAGCATCCTGAATTAAATTACTTCTATGAATAGTGCCAATAACATGTGTGCCTATCCTTTGAGCAAAGTCATTGACAATCTGCTCTTCATTTTCAACATTTCTGCAGTTGCAGACTATACCACTTAAATTACCTTTAAGTTTTTTAACCCCTTTCACAATATTGTTTGCAGCATATAATGCCATATACTCACCAGAAGTCACGATTAAAACCTCATCAGCATATTTTTCACGAAGAGGCACTGAAAAACCACCGCAGACAACATCACCCAATACGTCATATACGACAACATCCAATTCTTCATCAAAAACACCTAAGTTTTCAAGGCGTTTCATAGCAACAATAACACCACGACCGGCACATCCCACACCAGGTTCCGGACCTCCGCTTTCAACACATAAAATATCCTTAAAACCTCTGAAAACAAGATCCTCCCTTTCAGGTTTTCTATTATCTTTCAGAGTTTGAACAACAGTTGGAATTCTTGAGCCATGTAATGTACGTGTTGTGTCTGCTTTCGGGTCACAACCAATAACAATACACTTCAGATTATCACTACCCCATACGGCAGATAAATTGGCTACAGTAGTACTTTTTCCAATTCCACCTTTTCCATAAATAGCTATTTTTTTAATCATCAACATTCCTCTCAACTAATTTATAAACAAAGTCATTTTCCCTGACTTTTGTCGGAATAGCAATTGCTACATTAGAACCTTTTTTAACACTCGAAACAGACTTGCCATCAATCTGCATAGAATCGATTGTATGAGTAATCGAACCAGTAGTTTTGCCCTGGATGATAATTTTATCACCTGTTTTCAAATCATCCCAAATTCTAAGCTCTGCTGCTTTAACTTTATTATAATAGTTTACAACTTGACCAATGTCTTTCTTAATATATTTTGACTGATTATCTTCACTGATTTCAAATGGAGTATTAAAGTAAAAATTAGTGTCAAATCCACGATTAAACACATTTTCAAGCTCTTCCATCCATTCCTCCTTAACCTTATAGTTTAATGGATCAGCAATATAACTATCAATAGCTTGCCTGTAAACTCCAGTAACCATTGCACCATAATCTGGACTACGTGCCCTTCCTTCAAGTTTAAATGAAGCAACACCGCTTTTCATAAGTTCCGGAATGTATTCAATCATACATAAATCTTTAGGTGAAAAAAAGTTAGTTCTGTAACTTCCATCATCACTTGAGGTAATAATAAATGATTCCTCTTCCGCATCCGAGAAGTTTATAACATTATCATCCCCCTCTTCATAAGTCAGTGTCCAGTTTTTACGGCAAGGCTGCAGGCAATCCCCGCAATTGGCACTCCTACCATAAAGACCGTAACTTAAAAAACATCGTCCGGAAATTGCCATGCAGATAGCACCATGAACAAAAATTTCCGTTTCAATTGGTGATTTTTTAGCCAAATCCATGATTTCCCTTAAAGAAAGTTCCCGAGAAAGAATTGCTCTTTTAGCACCTAACTTTTTAAGTGTTTTTAACATATATGAATTAGTAACATTCTGCTGTACGCTAATGTGAGCTTCAAGACCATTGGATACAGTATTTTCAATTAACCCAATGTCTGATAGAATAAGCCCGTCAATTTCACTAGATGCAATATCCCCTAATTTATTATCTAACGAACAAGCCAATCTTTCATTTAAAATAGTATTTGTACATAAATAAGTTTTAGCTCCATACTCATTAGCTATTTTTGACACTTCTTTTAAATCATTTAATGAGAAATTTTTAGCATTGGCTCTCATATTATAATCATCAAGGCCAAAGTAAACTGCATCAGCACCATTTTCTAAAACAGCACGAAGTGAAATAAAATTTCCCGCTGGAGCTAATAATTCAACCATGATATCTAAGGCTTATAGTAAGTTTCGGCTTCAAGACCTTCGGGTATTTCAGTAGGATACTCTTCATTAATGCAACCTAAACATAAATCATCTTTAGACATTCCAATAGCTTCAATTAAAGATTCAATGGTGATATAACCCAATGTATCAATTTCAAGTTGGTCTTGGATTTCTTCTATAGAATAATTAGCTGCAATTAATTCCTTTTTGGTTGCCATAGCTACACCATAAAAACAGGGAGAAATAACAGGCGGACAACCTACTAAAAAGTGAATTTCAGCCGGTTCTGCTTCTTTTACAAGATCCAATAATTTTTTGGAAGTAGTTCCCCTTACAATACTGTCATCAATTAGAATAATTCTTTTGCCTTTAATAGCATCTTTGATAGGATTTAATTTAAGTCTAACCGCCAGCTCACGCTCCTCCTGAGTGGGCATGATAAATGTCCTTCCGACATACCTGTTTTTGATTAAACCTTCACCATATGGTATTCCGGAAGCTCTTGAATATCCGATAGCCGCAGGAATAGATGAATCAGGCACCGGAATTACAACATCAGCATCAATAGGATACAGCTCATGCAATTGGCGACCGATATTCATTCTAGTCTCATAAACATTAATACCATCAATTGTACTGTCCGGCCTTGCAAAGTATACATATTCGAACATGCAATGAGAAATTTTACAATCCCCTGCAATTTCCAACATATGAGAGTTGATTTCATCATTTTCAAAAAATACCACTTCACCAGGTTCAATATCCCTAATATATTCTGCATTGATTACATCAAATGCAACAGTTTCAGATGCGAGGATAAATTCATCTCCTCTTTTTGCAACTGCAAGTGGTTTGATTCCCATAGGATCACGTACACCATATAAGTCACCATTTACTAAAATAGTTAATGCATAAGATCCCACAAGTTTTTTAGAAACAGATTCTATTGAATCAATTATATTTTTATTATTGTCATAATGTTCCCTTTTAAGCATATAACAAATAACTTCGGAATCAGTATCAGATTTAAACTCATAACCTTCTTTGACCAATTCATTTCTCAACTCTGCGGAGTTTACTATATCTCCATTATGAGCCATAGCAATAAATCCATCATCAAAATCAGTTACAAAAGGCTGTGAATTTTCAAGTCTGGATTGACCGGTTGTGGAGTATCTTACATGCCCAATAGCCATGTTTCCCTTGAGATTCTGGATTTCATAATCTTTAAAAACATCAGTTATTAACCCCATACCGCAATAATAATTCAACCCTTTTTCCGGATTAAAAGTAGCAATTCCTGCTGATTCCTGACCTCTGTGCTGTAAAGCATACAAACAATAATAAACAAAAGATGCAACATTTTTAGATTCATCAGGACAATGAATTCCAACAATACCACACTTATCTTCTATCTCTCCTTGCATTTACTAACTCCCTATAAACAGTATATTTAATTATAGTTTAACTAGTATAAAAAATAATTGTTCAATCCCAAAAGTTTTCAAAAGTATTGGACATATCATAATCATCTTTGTCTTCTGGGATATTTTCTTCTTCTCCAATACCTGATTCCTTTTTCAAATCCCCTGCATTATCATCGACAAATATCAATGCAGTTCTAATGATTTTCAACCATTCGATTGCTTTTTCTTTTGATTGTGAAGCAATGAAACCCTGACCAACAAGGATATCATCGGGTTTAAATTTATCAGTGGCAATAACAATTCTATCACCATCCAATAAATCTTGTCTAAATGTTTCTTGCCACAGATCATCTAAACTGAATATTTCAAGAATTTCTTTTGAATAAATATCTTCATATCTCAATTTAAATGCATTAAAGTCCGATTTTAACTCTTTAATATCTTCCATTAGTTCATTATTCTCCTGAGATAAAACTTCGTTTTCTTTGAGAACCTGATTATAATCATCAAGTAAATTATTATAGTTATGAGTCACTTTCATTAGCTTGTTTTCTAATGTATGAACATTAATTAAATTTAAAGAATAAGACAATGTTGATTTTATTATTGAATTAAGAATCTCCTTTTCAGCTAGTTTAAAGTCAATAGATTCATCTTCAACAATAATATTATTATAATCAAATAATCCAATGTGATTAAAATCAGTTTTCAGTTCATTGAAAAGAATATTATAAGTTTCATCACTACCATATCCACCAATTAAAAGAATATCGGCACCACTAGCCACTTTTTTTACTATGCTTAATTCTACAGTAGGAATTATTGATGAAACAACGATATTATAATCATTTTCCAAGTGAATATTGTTAACCGCCTTTGAAACAAGCTGTGCAATATCCAAACCGGATACTATTATACGAACATCTATTTTTGATTCATGACTTTCATTTTCCATGAATATTACCTAAATTACATTAATTTTTTTATGCCATTTCCAAGCAGACTCTACAATTTGCTCTAAATTGTATTTTGGAGTCCAGCCTAATTTTTCCTTAATTTTTGCTGAATCAGCTATTAATATATCAGGATCACCTTCACGGCGTTCATCAATTTTAACTTCAAAATCACGGCCAGTGACCTTCTTACACATGTCAATTACTTCACGAACAGAATATCCTTGACCATTTCCAAGATTGAAAATATTGGATTCATTTTTATCACATAAATATTCATATGCCCTAATATGTGCATCGGCTAAATCATTTACATGGATATAATCACGAACACAGGTTCCATCAGCCGTATTATAATCATCACCAAAAATAGAAATACTTTCACGTTTTCCGATAGCCGCATCCAGTACTAATGGAATTAAGTGAGTTTCAGGATCATGAAATTCTCCAACTTCACAATCAAAATCTGCTCCTGCTGCATTAAAGTATCTTAAAGATACAAAATTAAAATCATTTTTTTCAGCTTCTCTTTCAAGAGCTTTCTCTGTGATAAATTTGGAGTGTCCATAAGGATTAATTGGTTTTAAATCCTGATCTTCAGTGATTGGAACTTTATCAGGATTTCCATATACTGCAGCAGTGGATGATAAAATAAACTTATTCACTCCAAATTCCCTCATTATTTGTAAAAGATTTAAAGTATTTTTATAATTGTTTTTAAAATATTTTTGAGGCATCTCAACTGATTCCGCTACTGATGAAAATGCAGCGAAGTGAATAACACCATCTATATCGTATTTTTCGAAAACCTCCCTGAGAGTTTTACTTCCAAAGTCATAATTTTCAAAATTTCCCCATTTAACAAAGTTTTCATAGCCTTTGCATAAATTATCAACAACAACAGTATCGTAACCTGCATTGTGTAATGCTTTATTTGTATGGGAACCAATATATCCTGCTCCACCAGTAATAAGAATCATGAAAAAAACACCTAAATAAATTTACCTAATTTAAGTAATGCTTTTGGAGATAATTTGATTAGTTTTTTAACTATTTCAGTTGTAGAAATTTTTTCAAAAGTTTCTCCTTCAAATGCATGGGCAATTTCATTTAACTCTTCATCAGATAAAGTGAGCAAGTACTCTTGCACTTTTTTATATCTTTTGATTTCATGGTCCAATTCAGCATGCGCCATTTCATCATATTGTTTTAAGAATTTTTTAGAACAATCCTCTTTAATAGCCTGAGCAGCAACTTGACCAGCACACATTCCACCGGTCATACCACTAATGATTCCTCCACCGGTTAATGGATTTACTTGTCCGGCTGCATCTCCACAGACGAGAATATTATCATCATAGAGTTTTTTAGTCATTCCACCAACAGGATCTCCACCAACATTTATTTCAACGGCTTGAGCATTTTTTAAGTAAGGGGACTTTGCAACAAAGTCATCTAAATACTCAATAGCGGTTTTTTCAGCTTTATGAGGTAAAATTGCTAAGCCCACATTTGCAATGTCATCCCCTTTAGGGAAAATCCATACATAACCGCCGGGTGCACATGAACCTAAGTAGAATTCAATTACTCCTGGTTTTTCAAATTCAACATTACACATTTCATATTGTACACCGGATTCCATTTCTTTAGCTTTTGCAGCCGGTCTTAAACCTGCCCATCTTGCAATGTGCCCTTCAGGACCATCAGCTGCAATCAATACTTTACATTTGAAAACTTCTTCTTTGCCCATGGACTCAGTAAATACCAAATAACCATTTTCAATTTTTTCAATTCCGGTTACCAAAGTTTTGATTCTGATTTCAGCACCTGCTCTTGCAGCATCCATAGCCATGTGCTTATCAAATACTTTCCTCTCCAGAATATAACCGGCTTCCGGTAATTTCACTTCATCTTTTGTTAACCATGTGTCAGTTCCATCAGGAGTTTGGATTCTTACACCTTGGATTTCCTGAGTAACCCAACGAGGAGAAGGTTCAATACCTAATTTTTCAAGTCCCTGAATTGAAACACCTTCAGCACATCTTTTTGGTGAACCAATTTCAGATTTTTTATCCATTAAAATAACTTTTGCTCCCCCTAATGCAGCATGTTTTGCCGCACTTGATCCTGCAGGTCCAGAACCTACTACAATTACGTCAGTTTCAATCATATAATCAGTCCTCTTTTTCTAATGCATCTATTGGACATGCTTTAATGCATGTATTACAATCTTTACAATCATCATCATTAAATACTAATGAATATTCTCTTACTTGAATTAAATTTCTTGGGCAAACCCCAGCGCACTCACCGCAAAATGAGCACCAATCTTTAACTATCATAAAAATATCTCCTTAAATCTGAATTTATATTATGAATAAATATGTTTTTTATTATATAAAATCTTTGGTAAAAAATACCTATTTAACCCTGTAAAAAAAGAAAAAATAAAATTTAAAGTATTATCTGATTAATAATACCGGAACTTCAGAAGTTCTTAGGAGTCTTTCTGAAACTGAACCTATTTGAGTATCGGAAACATTATTTTCTTCAAAAGATACGAATCTATTATTGTTTGAACCATGGGCATGAATAACAACTAAATCGGCGCGTGTTTGATCAACTATGAATTTCATGTCTCTTAAAGGATCAGCTGTAAGTAAATGTTCCGTAACTTCAACTCCGACATCATTAGCTTTTTTAGTAATTTTTGATAAAATTGAATTACCTTCATCTTCTTCAGAATCATAGCTGCTAAAAGAAAATTCCTCAAGAACATGCACAGCGGCAATTTTAGAGTTGAATTTTTGAGCTATTTCAATAGCGACATCAGCTGCTTTATATCCATAATCAGAACCATCTACCGGGACTGCAATAATATCGAACATTTTTATTCACCTTTTAAATAGTCTGCATGACAGAAATCAATGAAATTATCAACAATTTTATCAATATCCTCACTATCATCAATAATTTTTCCGTCATCCATAAATACAGCTCTATTACTTAATTCTTTAATAAAGTCAGTATTGTGAGAAATCATTACAATTGTAATTCCATAATCTTTTGATATTTTTTTAAGAGCATTTGTAACATCTCTTAAGGTAACCGGATCCAAATCTCCAAACGGTTCATCTAAAAGTAGGAATTTAGGTCTGGAAACTAAAATTAATGCAAGCATTACACGAACTTTCTGACCGCCGGATAATTCATAAGATTTTCTGTGTAAAATACTCATATCCAAATCAAGACTTTCAAATATGTCTGCAACAGCTTCTTTTGTTGCAGTTTCAGGAAATCTTGGGAATAAATCATCTAAAATATCTGAATCAAGACCAACTTTTTTCAATCTGTCTCTTGCTTCTATTTCAGGCAGATCAGTGAGTAAATAAAACGAATCTAATAATTCTTCACTAAGGCCAATTTTCCTAGCTCTCTGTTGAGCTTCCTTAACAATATTCTGATTTTTATAACCTAATCTAGTAGCTAACTGATTTAAAACTGTTGAATAATGATTTAATGCAAATTCTTGGTGCATAAAACCTAATTTAGATCTAATTTTCATACGGCCCATGCCGGGAATATCAATGTCACTCCATTCATCATCAACATTATATAAGACTTCTCCCTCATCAGGATCCTCCAATCCCCCAAGCATTCTTAAAAGAACGGTTTTACCAGCACCGCTTGGACCAATAATACTTAGAATGTTTTCTTTTTGAACAGTAAAATTCACATCTTCAATTTGTAAAACTTCCCCACCGGTTAACAAGAAAAATCTTTTATATATATCATTTACTTGAATAACATCCTCATCAGTTGCAATATTGTCTATATCAACAATATCATCCATTTCATCCATGAATTTATCACAAATTTCATTTGCAGAACCTTCCTCTGCAATTTCGCCATTTTCAAGTAAAATAACCCTATCGGCTAAATATTTTTGAACATCCGGTAAATGAGATACGACAACAACAGTTATATTTAATTCTTTGTTGATTTTTTTAACCGCATCCAATATTTCCTGTTTTGTTTTAGGGCATGCCATAGTTGCAGGTTCATCAAGAAGTAAAGCTTTAGGTTGTTTGGCAAGTTGTCTTGCCATAATAAGTCTTTGTTTTTCACCGCCACTTAATACAGATGCATAATGGTCTTGCTTATCGGTTAAGGAAACAAGTTCTAAAAGTTCATCAGCTTCTTTTCCGAATTCGCTTTCTGCAATTTCAAAATTAGTATCCCCTTCGTCAAAATATCTTCTTGCATATAATTTTCTTAAAACATTTTCACGAACAGTGTCCGGCCATATACCAAAAGATCTCTGAAGATGTATTGCAGTTTCTTTTTTAAGATTATTATAATAAAATTGAGATGATTCAGAAGTAACTTTTGCTTTACCTACTTCAATAATTCCATTGTCTATATGTTCAACACCCCTAAGTGCTCTTAATAAAGTAGTCTTGCCTGAACCACTTTTACCCATGATACCTAAAATTTCACCTTCTTTAACTTCAAAACTAACATTTTTAAGTGCGGTGATTTTAGTTCCATCGGCTAATTCATAATCCTTACTTACATTTTCAACTTTTATCATTATTTATTGCCCCATTATATATCAATACAAATTTATATTAATGAAAGTATTTATATTTTATATTAATTAACTAGAAAAGTGATTAAAGTGGCTAGTGAAGACAAGATTCAAGAATATCAAAACATTTTAGAAGAAGAAAAACTTATGATTGAAACTCATTTTGTGAATATAGAAAGGATTTTAAAGGAACCTGAAAAAATTGAAAAAGACAAAATATTTGCACTAATGAACAGCTACAATACACTAAATATTCAATATGAGCAATTATGTAGTGATCTTATTGAATTCATCAAAATATTCAAAGGCAGTGATCAGGAAATTAGACTATATAAAACTGATGAATTAATTAATTTATTAGAATCAAAAATTAATCAAATGGACTAATTATAATTAACTACAACAGCACCAGTAACATTTGTAGTTGAATTTTCAGCTACAACTTCGCCATTTCTTAATAATTTAACATGCAACTCCCCTTCACCATAATCATATTTTTGTGCAGAAATAGATACTCTATCCCAAGCAGCGCAATCGAGTACAAATGATTTAGTGCCATAACCATCTTCACTTACTAGATAATTTGGATCACCCATTTTAGCACCCCAACTACCTTCATATTCAATTACAGCTTTATATGGGTAAGAAGCAGTTTTATGAACAGTACCATTATCCGTTATTAAATTTAAAGAATCTTCATGAGAAGGTTGAGTATTATTATAAATAAATGAGAATAGTAACATTGCAATAACAATTATTCCCAATACGATAACAATTTTTTTTGCAAAACTTATATTCCAACTACTAACTCTAGGAGAATTATCAATTCTGTTTCCTTCAGAATCAGTCAGAAGATATGCACAATTATCACAATATACTGCTGTGGATGAATTCTCATAACCACAACGTGGACATTTCACCATAATTAAAAAACCTTTTTTACATTTCTTATGAAGAGTTTATTATGAAACTCATATTTAAACTTAATGGAAAATTAGCCGATTTTAATAAAAATTAATATTACATTAGTGATAATAATTATAAACATTTTTAGCCGTTTTTAAATTCATGCCGTCTATTTTAGCTAATTCCTCAATTGACGCCTCTTTAATGTTATCAACACTACCGAATTCTCTTAAAAGATTAATTTTTCTCTTTTTGCCAATTCCAACGATATCATCAAGAGAAGAGGCTTGAATATCATTGCTGCGGAGTTTTCTATGATATGTTATCGCAAAACGGTGAGATTCATCACGAACTTGCTGAAGCAAATGTAGTGCCCTGTTATTTTTAGGAATAATAATAGGACGTTTTGAATTTGGAATATATATCTCTTCAAATTCCTTTGCAAGCCCAATGATAGGTATATGAGTAAGATTTAATTTCTCCAATACACCACAAGCCATACCAAGCTGTCCTTTACCCCCATCAATCACAATTAAGTCAGGTTCAGGGTCTGAATCAATCAGTTTTAATCTACGGGTCAATAATTCTTCCATCATTGCAAAATCGTTCGGACCAGGAGTTTCCATCTTAAAATGTTTATACATTTTTTTATTAGGTTTTGCATCTTTAAATGATACTTTTGAACCAACTGCAAACTTACCTGAAATATTACTAATATCATATCCTTCAATTACATGAGGTATTCTTTCAAGCTTAAGGTATTTTTTAAGTTCTATTAATGAATTTTCCATTTTTTTCTTTTGATGTTTAATAATCTCAGCATTTTTCTTAGCCATTTTTACAAGCCTTAATTTAACACCCTTTTGAGGAATTTTAATTCTAACTTTATTACCCCTCAAATCACTTAACCAATCTTCAAGCAATTTTTTATCATTAATATCCTCATCTAAAAGAATTTGCTTTGGAATATGTCTGTTATAACCATAATACTGCTGTATAAATGAAAACATAACTTCTGAAGGTGAATCATACTTAGAGCCACTCATTAAAAAGTCATCACGGCCAACAATTTTTCCATTTCTAATCGGCATTATAATAACTACAACCTCATTTTTACCCATAGCCATAGCTATTACATCCTGATCCAAATCATCATCAACCAAATCAACAAATTGCTTTTCCATTATCTCCTCAATAGATGAAATTTGATCCCTTATCACAGCTGCCTTTTCAAACTCTTCCTTACCAGCGGCATCCGCCATCTCTTTTTTAAGATTTTTAACAATAGTTGAGTATTTTCCTTGGAAAAACAAATCAATTTTATTTATAATTTCAGAATATTCTTTTTTAGAAATTCTTCCATCACAGGGGGCATAACATAAATCAATCTGTGAGTTTAAGCAAGGCCCATTCATATTACGGCAGGTTCTTATTTTGAATAATGATTTTAAAAATTTAACAGTCTGTTTAACTGAACCCACATCAGTAAACGGACCAAAATACACCCCATTTTTTGTTACATTTCTTGTAATGACCAAACGTGGGAATTCCTCATCAGTAATTTTAACATAAGGATATCTTTTATCGTCTTTTAGTTGGACATTATATCTTGGGCGATGCTTTTTAATTAAATTAGCTTCCAATATCAAAGCTTCTTTTTCAGAATTAGTTACAATATACTCTAAACTATCAAAATGACTCATTAAAACTTGAGTTTTTGGCCTATCAAGTTTTTCTCTAAAATAAGATTTGACTCTTTTTATAAGATTTTTTGCTTTGCCTATATAAATTATAGTGTCTGTATTGTCTCTCATAATATAGACACCAGGTTTATTTGGCAAATTATCAGGAGATTTAACTTTGGTTGACATGATATATCCTATTTAAGTTCAACAATATCTTTATCCAGTTTAACTTTATTATTAGCAATCATTAAATCCAAAATGCTATTAATTCTTGTAGCTGTCTTTTTAGAAGTTGATTTGAAACCAAAATTACGTGATGCTTCCTTTGCAATTTGTTTTGTTGTAACATTTTGCTTGTGAAGCAATACTGTCTCAATACTTTTAGCTATTTCTTCATCTGAAATCAGCTCAATATTTGGTTTATTTCTTTTCCTAATGACAATATTATTGTTTGAAGAATCATATAAAAAATTTCCAATTCTAATAATATATCCTAATTTTTCAGCTTCACTGATTCCTTCATTAACACGTTTTTTCAAGTTAGCTCCCGCTCTTTTAATATTACATGACTCTTTAACTCTTTTTGTAACTTCACTAACATGAATTGGACCTTCAATGTCTACGATATCATTGATAGATTTAGCAATTTTATCTATTGATTGTCTGTATAACTCATCTGAGGAATGTAATCCAATATCCTCAATATGGACATAATCAACAATTTCATCTTCCATTTTTCTTTTTCCCGGAAGTTTATTATCATCAAATGATTTAAACTGATTATCTTTTCTACGTCTTTCACGTTCTATTTCCTTATAATCTTCATTGGCGCTTAAGATAATATTTTCCAATGCTTGATCTTTAAGCTCTTCTCGCCTATCCTGTTCATGAACTGGAACAATGACATCTTTTTCTTCTTTTATTTCTTTTTTAAGATCATCCATCATCATTTCTTTTTCAATTCTTAACTCTTCTTTTTCAGCAAATGTTAATTCTTCTTCTTTTTCAATGATTTTATCAGAATCATCATCACTTGGAATATTTAAATAATCCATTGGATCATATTCTTCAGTTCTATCAACAACAGAAACATAATCAATTTTAGTAGGATTTTCAATTTCCTTTAACGATTTATTTATATATTCCATGTCTTTTTTAATTCCTTTAATGGATTCTCTAACAGATTTTGGTTTTTCTTCTTCATAGTAGAAATTGTTTTTTCTAAGTTTACTTCTTACATCATTAGAACCTTGATAATAAGTAACGCCATCACCAATATCGTTTGAAGTTTCCTCTATATTGTGTTCTGTTATTCCCTTATCTTCAATAACCATTTCATTATCTTGAGGAATGTCTTCTTTAATTTCATTTTCTAATTCAATTTTCTCAATGTCATCATCATTTTCAAATACGTCCTCAAGGAATTCTTCCATTGCCTTAGTTACAATATCAGTTGCATTTCTGTTAATTTCTTCTTTATTTAAATCTGGTAAATCATCGGTAAATATATTTAATTCATCGCCTTCAGTATAATCCATTTTTGGAGTTGGCTTATCAAGATCATCATTTTCAATATCATGATTTCTTTTAGGAGCTGGTTTTTCAAGAGTATCATCAGGAAGATTGTCATTGAAAATATTCAACTCTTCATCGTCATAAACATGTTTAGGAGTTGGTTTTTCAAGGGCATCATCAGGAAGATTGTCATTGAGAATATTCAACTCTTCATCATCATAGACAATTTCCGCTTCAACAACAGAATCATCACTTGGAGCATCTTTATAGTCATAATCCTCATCTTCTTCAATTATTTCCCCTTTAACTGTTTCAACTTCTTCTTGTTCAAGATGTGATTCTCCCATGACAACATCAGAAATAATTGATTTTACAAAAGTACTCCCTTTTCTATGATATTGTTTTTGACCTTGTGGTTTTTTATCAACTTCAAATTCCGGTTCTTCGGAAATTTCATCAGATTTGAAACTGAATTTTTCCACATCATCTTCATCCAATACACGTTCATCGTCATGACTATGGTCAACATAAATATAATCCTCTTCAGGATCTAAATCAACTTTATCATCAGTAGTTTCATTGGAAATATCTTCAGTTTTATCACTATAAGATTTATTTTTAGGAACTTCATTATAATCCATTATAACTTCATCATCTAAATCAGATCCAACAGAAGAATATTTTTGATTTTCATCAATTTCATTATCTTCATAATCAACAACAATGAAATCATCATTTTCAATATTTTCAGAAGAAGACTTCGAAACTTCATCATTATCATGATCAACAACAATGAAATCATCATTTTCAATATTTTCAGAAGAAGACTTCGAAACTTCATTATCTTCATGATCAACAACAATGAAATCATCAGATTCTAAATCAATTTTATTACTAAATTTTGGTGTTTTGAAATCTGAAGTATCCTCTTCATTTACAGATGTATCTTCTTTTGAATCCAGATCAACTGGATTTTCTTCAAGAATTTCATTATCAGTATATTCATTGATTTTTGAATCAAATTCATCATTTACTTCAAAAGATTTTTCATCATTTAAATCTGAATTTTTACCTAAATCCTTTGCAAATTTAGAAGATGAAAAGAATGAATGAGTATTTTCTTCTTGTTCTTGCCCATCAGATTTTAAAATTGATTTGAATTTATCAGAAAGCTTTTTAGAAATACTATCCGATTCATCAGAATAATCTTCATCATTTTCCATGACTTTAGAAGTATTTTCTTTATGAATTTCTTCATATGATTCATTTTCTTCATTATATTCATCAGCATTTAAATCATCAAGAGATTCAATTTTGACTTCATCATCATCTTCATCTGATTTAGGATGTTCAGATTCAATATCTTTAAAATCGTTATTCCTTACCTCAAATGATTCATCATCAGAAGAATATTGATTAGCAACTTCAGAAGAATTATTTTTAAAATCAACATCTTTATCCGGATGTTCAATACTGACAAACTCAGAAGGAGTCTCTTTTGTTGTTTTATCTTCATTTATTGAATTCCTTGAGGGTTCCTCTTCAAAGAATTCAGAAGGATTAATTGAACTAACATCAATAGGTTTTTCTAAGAAATCCCCATCATCAACTTTTTCAACTTCAACAAAGTCTGCTGGACCAATATCTCCAATGTTTATTTCATTATTAGTTTCTTGTTCTTCTTTAGCCTTTCTTTCTGCTTCTTCTTTTTCACGTGCAATACGTAACTCTTCAGCTTTTTTTTCAGCTTCTAATCTTCTTTTTTCAGCTAATTTTTTCTCTTCTTCTGATTTACGTTTTTCTTCTTCGCGAGTTTGGCGAATTGATTTTTGAACAAAATCCAATAATTTTTTACGTCCTAAATCCCTGTTTCTATACCAGTCAGTTGACCATAAATGGTAAAGTTTCCAGCCAAGTCCGCTTAAGACCTGCTCACGTAGTCTATCCCGGTCCCGTGCTACTTTACTTGAAGAATACATTTTACCATCAGTTGTAATTCCTAAAATATATTTCCCCGGATTCTCATCATCAACAATAGCAAGATCTACCCTAAATCCTGCACAACCAATCTGTCTATCAACTGTATAACCGTTTTCTTCCAGAAAACTAGCTATTGCATCTTCAAATGGTTCTCTTGTATAAGAATCTTGATTATCAGTGCCTAATGTTAAGTTTTCAGCATATTCTAAAAATTCTTTTAGAGATTTTACACCATATGGTGGATTCGCTGTTAATTTCATGTCATAAGCTTTAAAGTTTGAAAATACAACACATTTTTCTCTTGCACGTGTAATTAATACATTAAGCCTTCTTTCACCACCGTTCTGGTTTAAAGGACCGAAGTTAAGAGACATTTTTCTATCTTGATCATAACCATAACCCACACTGATTAATATAACATCTCTTTCATCACCTTGGATTGTTTCAAGGTTTTTAACAAAGAATCTTTCATCTTTATTATCCGAAAATAAAGGTTCGAATTCAGGCCTTTCTTTACGTTTTACTTCCAAAGCTTCAAGAATTGCATTTTTTTGAGCAACAGAAAATGTTCCAACACCTAAACTTTTTGTATCACCATATTTTTCAAAATGATTGAATATTTCTTCTACAACATCCTGAGCTTCCAGAGGGTTTGCAGAAGAGGAACCTCTATGATACGCGGTATTTGGATTGTAGTGAAACTTCAAACCAAGCTCAGGATCATTATGAGAAGGTGAAGGATAAACTAATAAATCATTATCATAAAATTCCCTATTTGAAACTGTAATTAATGATTCATGACGACTACGATAGTGCCATTTAAGCATTTTAACTGGGAATGACAATTTACACAAATGCAAGATACTTTCCATGTCTAATGAAGTAGCTTCTTCCTCATCACTTTCTGCATCAGACATTTGATCGAAAAATGAAGTTGGAGGTAACTGTTGAGTATCACCCATGACAACTGCTGTTTTTCCTCTCATAAATGCACCTAATGCATCTTCAGGTTTCACTTGGCTTGCTTCATCAAAAATAACAACATCAAACTGCAATTCTTCATTCGTTGGATCCAAATATTGTGCAATTGATAATGGAGACATCATAAAACAAGGTTTAATTTGTTTTATCATTCCACCAGTCTTTTCTAAGAGTTTTCTAACTGGCATATGTCCACTTTTTCTTGTGAATTCACCGGCCAATATTTTAGCTTGTGGATTTTCAGTTCCTCCAAAAATTTTTGGAATATTGCTGTTTAATTTTTGATAAATC
Organism: Methanobrevibacter gottschalkii DSM 11977; assembly: GCF_003814835.1. Classification (NCBI taxonomy): domain Archaea; kingdom Methanobacteriati; phylum Methanobacteriota; class Methanobacteria; order Methanobacteriales; family Methanobacteriaceae; genus Methanobrevibacter; species Methanobrevibacter gottschalkii. The sequence continues at coordinate 398,359 of NZ_RKRG01000002.1, read as the reverse complement.
CTTTTACGATTCAATACTAAAATTTGCTTATCCAAATCTTTGAATTCACGAATCCTATTTTCATGAAGTTCGCCGACAAATGTTGCAAGTTCCTGATTTTCCACAAACAATATATTCAAAAGTGAATCAGCGAAATTTCCGTCAACAAGTGCTTCAATATCCTCTTTTTTAATGTTTCTTTTCTCAATTGAATCTACAAACATTTTAGCATTTGAAGATTTAAGTGAATTTTTAGTATTTAAATATTGAGACCATAAGTGAAGGCTTGATAGTTGCCCTCTCCAATTATACAACTGTTCCTTCCATGATTCAAATGGAACATCCCCAGTTTCTCTTTTAAATATTAATTTACTTCTTGGATTTAATTTATCTTTAAGTCTTGATAATACATGAACAAATTCCTCTCCAGCATCAATATAATCTGAAAGGTCTCTTTCAGGCTTAATATCAAATAAATCTTTACTCATTAATTCAATAGTATTCTCAGAAAATGTTCCTTCATGTACAAGTGCAGTAAATTCATGCATCCATTTTGCAATAGCATTTAAATCATCTATATTTGCATTTAAATGCCAGTAACCTCCAAAGTATTTTTGACCTAATGCATTATTAGCTTCAAGACTTTTTCTAATATTGATTATTGTTTTTGCTTCTTGTAACTCTCTTATAATATCATCAACACTTCCAGAAACCGGTATTGAATAATATCTCTCAACAAGTTCAATGTGTTGCTTGTTATTGAAGAATCTGAATTTCTTATTAGAAATGTTTCTTAACTCATAGACTAATCCATCAATGTCGGCTTGGAAAATACTTTGATTAAATTTAGTTAAGGTTTCAGCATATTTTTGATATCTTTGGAGCTCTTGAATTAATTTAAATGCATCATCATTGTTGTTATTCCATGCTCCTGATTTCAATATATTTCCATCTATTAATTCTGCATTTTGAGATTTAATTATTTCAAAAGCTGAAAGGGAGTTTTGGAATTCATTTAAAGTATCTGGTTTTTTAATCCCATAAATATCATAGACTCTGCCACGTTCAACTAGGAAATTATCAAGAGCATACAATGAATCTCCAATTAACATTTCAATTTCTCTTAAATCAGCAGGAAGCAAGCTTTTTGGAGAGCATTTACTCCAAGGATTTTCCTTAGAAATTGTTTGATATAATTCAGCAAGATTTTCTAAAGCTATTTTCATATCATCCAAATCTTTTAAAGTAATGGATTCAGGATTATCAAATCTAACCAATGGCATTAATGCGTTTTTGGTTGCAAAATGATCATCGGCAGATTCTTTCATACCATATAATTGAAATGCTGATAAATTAACAGCAAAAACTGGTTTATGTATAATTTGAGAATAATCATCAAGCTGACGACGTAAAGTCTCCAATTTACGAATAGTTTGATCAATGTTTAATGGTTCTTGAGATTGTACATTAGTAGCTTTCTGCAATTCTTTAAGGAATTTTTTCCTTCTTGTTTTATGTGAATGCAATTCAAGAACAAATTTACCAAGCCCCACCCCTGTTAACCTATCTTTTACAACGTCAAGAGCCGCCATTTTTTCTGATACAAATAAAACGGATTTACCTTCAGCAAGTAATTCGGCGATTAAATTTACAATGGTTTGTGATTTACCAGTTCCGGGAGGACCTTCCACAACAAGATTACGTCCAGCTTTCACGTCCTGAATAGCTGCAATTTGAGATGAATCTGCATCTAAAACTTGATACATATTCTGATATTCCAATCTTGAATCTATATCTTCTTCTCTAAATGATTCATGGTCATTTTTAGCAGGGTTAAAAATAGCTTGGATTAATTCATTTTTAGTCAAATCCACATTATCTTCCCAAGCTTCTGGATTTAAATCATTGTACATTACAAATTTTGTAAAACTAAAGAAACCTAAAGCTACATTATTGTTAACTGTCCATCCGTCCATTTTACTAACTGAACGACGAACACTTGCAATATAATGGTCAATAACTTCACCATATCTTTTAAATTCAAAATCAGGAAAATCAATACCTGCCTCCAATAATTTAGCTTTGAGTGAAATATTAGTCTGAATGTCTTCTCCTGTCCATTCAAGATTGAATGATTCACCAACCTTTTTTCTTTCCATTGCAACTGGAATTAACACTAATGGGGCATTATTTCTTTGTTTTGGTTTTGATTTGTCAGTCCATTCTAAAAAACCGATAGCCAAGTATAAAATATTATAACCTTGTTCCTGAAGCATTGTTTTAGCTTGGTTATTAATATAATACAATCTCTTTTGAAGCTCTTTGGGAGTTAACTCAGTAGCTAATTTCTTATCCCCTTCTGAAAACTTTGAAAAATCAAATGGAATATGATCCCATACTGATGATTTGTCTTCCTTTTTATCTTTTTTATTAGCTACAAAATACATTTTATTATCTTGTAAAACTAATGTTTGAAAAAGATTTACAGGAGTTTGATTTACTATAGTAATGGTTTTAGCTCTTGATTTAAAGTTAAGAAGTTGATTTCTTAAAGTTAAATCCAATAATTCCTTACGTAAATTTTTAAATTCCTTCTCGATTATATTAGATGATTTATTTAACATGACAACCCTTTGTAGTGTTTAAAAAAATTAAGAAATACATTATTTAATTATAATAATATTAATTAATAAAAGTTTCTAATGAAGGTCAATCCTAGAAACTTGAGATTTTTTTAGGTGAAATTTTTTATTAATCCGCCTTATTTGATAAGACCGTTATATTTAATTTGAGATTTTTAATTGTACATGCAAGATTATAACTGAATATAAATTGGAAAATATTGTTCAATCTTTGATTTTCGAATTCAACTTAAATCTTAGATTTCATTAATTTTTTAATCTATCCAATCCCGTTTCAGCAGCTCAACTTTTATAATTCTTTTAAATCCCCAGTTTAGTATTAATCGATATGAAAAGATTCATAAATGAGTTCAATTCCATGAATTTGAATCCATACCTACAATGACAAATTTTCTTCTATTTTTAAACTTGCAGAGACCATAATAAAATTTTTCCATTAAAATAATTGAATTTTAATTTAAGCAAGTATAATGCTTTAATTTTTTTATAATTAGAATAATATTTATTATTATTTAGAAAAAACTAGTAATAAGTTATAAATAATAAAATGAATAATAATCATCAATACAAAATTAAGAATAACTATTTAAGACCTATTTATAACTCCATCAATAAAGTGCTCATGAATTAAGGTGTCTTCAGTAAGTTCCGGATGAAATGAAATAGCAATATGCGGTCCTTGTTGAATAGCAATGATTTCATCATCTAAAACAGATAAAACTTTAATATCTTCCTTTGAATGATTATAACTGTCAAGTGCTGGAGCCCTAATAAATACTCCCAAATATTTTTTACCAAAAATATCTATTGGACATTCAAAAGAATCTTTTTGTCTGCCATATGTATTTCTTTTAACTGCAATATCCATTAATCCAATTAACGGTTGATTAAAATCTGTTTTTTTACTAAGCAATACCATACCCGCACAAGTTCCAAAAACTGCAATATTATTCTCTTTAATAACTTTATCAATTCCTCTTTGTTTTATTAGTTTTCCAATGACAGTGCTTTCCCCACCCGAAATAATTAAACCATCACATGTTTCAACATCTTCGGCATAACGTACAGATTCAACTTCCACATCAACACCCATATTTTTAACTGCTTTTCGTGTTATATTATAATGTTCACTTACAGCACCCTGTAAATTCAGTATTCCAATTTTTACCATAGCAACACCCCAATATTAATAATGTCCGAATTTTGTTAACTTTTTACTGGAAATATCAGAAGCAAATTCGCCAGAAGATCTAATAGAATAATCATTTAGTCTTTTAGAAATATATGCGGCCATATAAGTATCACCACAACCTGTTGCATCTGCAATATTTTCACATTTAACAGCATTAATTTTAGTTTCATGATTGTCTGAAATTATTCTAGATCCATTACTTCCATCAGTTATAACTACTTCATCTACATCAAAGTCAATTCCGGTTATGTTTGCTTCACCTTCATCTAAAAATATTGAAGAGACACCTTCTAAAATATCACTTAATTTATCAAAAGTACCTAATTTAATAGCATATTTTCCATTTACTTCAACATCAGGAATTCGTAAAAATCCCTGAATTGATATGAAAATTGGAACATTGAAACTTTTTAAATAATCAATTGTTTCAATTGGAAAATCATGCCTATTAAGGGGGTTAATAACAAACCCATCAATCTTTTTAGGTAAGATTTTCTCCAAATCACTTTTAAATATAGGTATTTGAACAAAATTACTTAATTGCTCCCTGTAATCTTTGTTATTGACATCTGGATAATTGTTTATAAAAAAATGAGTAAATTCTTTTAAAATAACTTTAACTTTATCCTTTGAAGGAAATTCATTAGCTATTTTTTCATCAGAACAGTTTACAATAGCCAAATAATCATTGTAAAATTTTTCAAAAACAAAAGATTGAAAATAAGTGGCTCCACCGATTTTATGAGTGCTTTTCTCACCAATAACAACCAAATCCTGGGTTACAGGACCAATAATAACGAGAGTCATATTAAAAAAATATGAGGAATTTAAATTCCTCTATCCTGCATTCTGTCAGCTTCAGTTAAAGTTGACATTTCAATACCTTTCATAGCCTGACCTAACCCTTTGGATACCTCAGCCAACACTTCAGGCTTATCATAGTTTGCAGTTGCCTCTACAATAGCTTTTGCGAATGCTTCTGGATTGTTTGATTTGAAGATTCCGGAACCTACAAAGATACCATCTGAACCTAATTGCATCATTAAAGATGCATCTGCAGGAGTTGCAATACCGCCAGCTGCAAAGTTTACAACAGGTAATTTTCCAAGTTCTGCAGTTTTTTTAACAAGATCAATAGGTGCTTCAATTTTTCTTGCATACTTCCAAATCTCTTCTTCCTCCATTCCTTGAACGGTTCTGATTTCACCCATTACCATTCTCATATGGCGTACAGCTTCTACAATATTTCCAGTACCAGGTTCACCCTTGGTACGAATCATAGCTGCACCTTCATCGATTCTTCTTAACGCTTCACCTAAGTTACGTGCACCACATACGAAAGGAATAGTGAATTCTTTTTTGTTAATATGATATTCTTCATCAGCAGGAGTGAGTACTTCACTTTCATCAATCATGTCCACACCAAGAGTTTCCAAAATTTGTGCTTCTGCAATATGACCAATTCTAGCTTTTGCCATAACCGGAATAGACACAGCATCAACTACCTCTTCCACGATTGTCGGATCTGCCATTCTAGCAACCCCACCAGCAGCACGAATATCAGCAGGCACTTTTTCAAGAGCCATAACTGCTACAGCACCTGCATCTTCTGCAATTGATGCCTGTTCAGCGTTTACTACATCCATAATAACTCCGCCTTTTGTCATTTTAGCGAAGCCTTCTTTTAATACATCAGTTCCTTTTTCCACCATGTAATGTTCTCCATTATTTCAAATATAAGTGTTGATATATAATTCTCATATTTAATAAATTTTACTTCATATATTCTATTTAAACAATAATTTTAGTTTAAATACTATTACTTAAATATGCTATAAAATCAATGAAGAAATATGAATAATCATTCATAAAATGTTATATAGATAACTCATTATAATCAATTAATCAAATTCAATAGTAATATCAACAATATGATATTTAGATGCAATATTATAAATATCATTTTTAATTTTTTCCTGATTGTTCCAATCATCAATAGAAACTTTTAATGTCAACACAGAATCAATCCCATCAAGTGACCAAACATGAAAATCATCAAATGATTTAATGCCTTCAATATTTAAAACATTTACTTTAAACTCTTTAACATCAAAATGGTTTGGAGTTTTTTGAAGTAAAACCTCAACAGATTTATATAAATTCATTCCAAGATTAAATATTAACCATAATGCAATACCGATTGATACGAAAGGATCCAAATAAGGTGCGCCATCCCAGAACATCAAAACTAAACTTAATATTAAAATAGTAATCCATTCAAGGACATCCCCAAGTTGATGTAATAAAATTGCTTTTTCATTGAATGTTTCACCACCATGTAAACGATAAACTGAAATTGATTTAAATACCAATCCAACAATTGCCATTAAAAGCATTCCATTTGCATCAACACTTTCAGGAGCGAATAATCTAGGAATAGCCTCTTGAAGAATCAATAAAGCCATAATAATAACAAAAATAGAAATTATTACCGCACCAAGAATTGAAAATCTTTGGTAACCATAAGAATATTTATCAGTTGAATCTTTCTGAGCAACATGTTCTAAAAACCATGCAAAAGCAATTGAAATAGTATCGGACATATCATGAATACAATCAGCAAGAATTGCCATACTATTTGTTGCAAGACCACCTGCAATAACAATTATATTGAACGTCAAATTCATGAAAAAAACAAATGCTAGATTTTCACCTGCTTTTTTGTGATGATGATGTGTGTCAATTCTCATATTTTAATATATTAAATTACAACAATAAAAAAGTTATTAAAAACAGACCTATAATTAAGTTATATTTATATAATTTAAAAAATGTAAATTATATTAGTGATTTAAAATGGCGATAGTTGGAACAACAATATTTTCTCATATTCTTCCAGTAATTTGTGGATTTTTTGGAATTGTAATGATTATTTCTGGATCTTTGGAAAAAAGCAATAGTAAATTAGGATTAGGTATTGTTTTATTTATTATAGCTTGCATATTCCCGTACTTAATTTTAAGTGTTCTAGTCTAAGAGTTTAACCTCACCGGAATGTAGACTAGTTCCTATTAATACTTTTTTTATACCTAATGACTCCAATTCAACTAAAGAATCTTTATTTAACCCGCCACCAATAATTAATTTTTCTTTTAAATCTCCAAATTCCTCAAGCAACTTTTTATTATATCCCCTTTCAGTGCCAACACTGGAAATATCTAAAATAATAATATCATTTGGATCAAGCTCTTTTAAAATCTCTTTAAATTCAGATAAATTTAAATTTAAATGTTTTGCAAGTAGTTCACCATTTTTAACATCCACACTAATTACAATCCTCTCTTTAGGATATTTTTCAAATATTTTTCTCATCTCATCAATACTTTCAAGTGTTTCGGTCGGAATAATAATCTTATAAGCATAATTAAGGAAAAATTCAAATCCTTCACAATTTTTAACTCCTCCATCAAAGATTACAGGTAAAATTGTATTAACCATTTTAATATCATTGATATTATGCCCCACAGATTCAATTAAATCCAAATCAGCAATATACATTTCAGTAGCCCCATTTAATTTTAATCCTTGAGCAATTTCAACAGGATTGGCAGATTTGGCAAAAACTGTTTTTAAAGGTTGATACTTATCTCTCATTCCAGATTTACCACTTACTGCCTGATGTTGTTTTAAATCTATAACTGGAATTTTTTTAATCATGATAATAATTATATTAAAACTAGTATTAAAATATGAAGGAGGCGGATGAGTTAAATGTTTTTTAAACTCATCCCAAACACTTAAAAATAATGATCAATTTAGAGAAACAGCCTCAATGTGAGTCTCTATTACTTAACTTAATTTACATACTATATAAATGTTACTATAGTTTATAAAAATTAAAGTATACTTGAATATATGATTTTTAATAAAATATTAAAATTTTAAATTAAATAATATAATATTGACAAAAATATTGACAAAAATAAATAAAAATATAAAATAAATAAAACACGAAATTTTAAAGAAATTAAAATTGATAAAATTTAATAAAATAAACTTGATAATCTTCATTAATTAAAAAAAGGTTAAAGTTTGAAGCAATAAGAGGGAAATTTGAAAGATAGAATAATAGTACAATGCTTTGTCTTAATAATATGACAGTATATTTTACTCCAAACTTTACATAATGATTTGTTTTTGTTATATAAATACTTTTTTATGAAAAAGTATTACTTATTATAATATAAAATATAACAAAAGTAATACATAAAAATTTAAAAAAAATAATTACATTCTGAAATTATCATCAATATATGAATCGAACTTTAAATAAGCTTCATCAATAGACTGCATAACCTGATCTTGAGTAATTTCAGAAAGTTCATCAAACAAAACTCCCACATTAACATCAACATCTAACTGTTCGTTTTCATAGTTAAGAATAATATCTAAGTCTAAATCTTCCAATTCTTTCATTGAAATTGATTTTGAAATTTCTTTTTCAAGAATTTCACCAAACTTATCAGAAATAGAGGATAAATCATCTTGTGATAATGTTTTTAATTTTGACATAAAAATCGTGAAAAAAAGAAAAAATAAAGTATTGAGCCTATTGGCCCATACCTTGCATAACTGATTGAATAGATGCTTGCATTTCCTCAAGTTTTTTCATAACTCTTTCTTCTTGACGTGACATGGTTTGTTTTCTTAAACCTAAAGTTTCTAATTTATCTTCCATGTCAGATAATGCATCTGCATATTCAACTTTAATAAGTAAAGTACCAGCTTGTTTGAATACTTCAGTTGATTCATCAGTTTTTTTAAGTTCTTCTAAAGCTTTTTCAGTTTCTTGAATTTGAATTTCAACATTTTGAACTTGCATGCTTATAGCCTGAGCTTGCTGTTGTAATTGTTGAAACTGATTTAATTGTTGTTGAATATTTTCAGGAATCTCCATAGTATCACCTTAATAATTATTAAATAAGAATTAATTTGTTAAATCATTTATTTCTAAAGCTAATTTAATCCATTTAATAGCCGAATTAACAGAAGCTCTAAATGATGTGGAATCTTCTGCATCGATGTTAATTATGATATTAGACTCATCCAAATCAATAGTCATAGATGATCTAAAATCCGGAGCAGTACTAAATTCTAAAATAATAGAATCATAAATAATCTTAGCTTGGGCATTATCTTCAAATTCAATAACTATATTGCTCCTAACCCTCTCAAGAGGACTTTCATCAATCATTTGAAACCTCTAAAATCTTTTTAACATTAATTTTAAAGTTATTCATGTCACCGAATTTATTGATGAAATTAATATTAGCTAATGAATCCTCATCTTCGGATATTAATATATAATTACTTTCAGCATTATCTACTAAATCCATATCTAAGATTTCACTTAAAATATTGAGTTCTTTTACTTCAGAAACTATTTTTAATTGAGAAGGAGCAATGTTCATTTTTTCTTTTTCTTCAGATGCTCCGATAATCAGTGTTAATAATAACTTACCTTTGTTAGAGTAAAATGAAATTCTGCTGGGATTACCTTTAATCTCATTTACAATAGCCAGATTATATTCTTCAACTTCTAATGCTTTGATTAATAACTCGCGCATATTCATTTTACCTCTGTTAACAGAAATTGAACCTGTAGCATGAGCTAAGTTCTTGCAAAACTTTCTAGTTTTTTGAGAAGGCTTTCTAGAAGTTGAAATTAACATTTGAATCAAAAATAGTAAAAAATTTAGTGAAAACAGATAAAATTATCTTGCTTTGATTATTCTAGTAGTTTCAGGCACATTTTTAAATAAAATCCTATATCTGCATTTAGGACATTTATTTTCCATGTAACTTTTGTGGTCTACTTCTGCTCCACAACTTGGACACCTATACAAAGCTTATTCCTCCACTTTAATATCCCTAATATTACGTGTTGCAGATTTTGCCATAGGAGTTTGTGGAATGTAAGCTCCTCCAGTAAATACTGCGCCACATTTTCTGCATTTCCAAATTCCAGCAGCTTGTCTTTTAACATAAGGTCTAGCACATTTAGGGCAAACATGATTTTTTTTCATGTTTTCTTCAATAATCTTTACAGATCTTTTAGCTTTTCTTCCGTATCTTGCACCGAACCTTCCTGTAATACCAACTTTTTTAGTTCTTGCCATTTATATTCTCTCCGTTAATAATAAAATTTAATAAAAGATGTAAATTCATATAATTTACATTAATTATGTCATAAACATAAAATTATCTAATATGATAATATTATACTAACTAATATTTAAAGGTTTGCTTAAAATAAGTAATTTTAAGAAAAAACAACATTTTCAGATGGAAATATGAAAATTTTGATGAGAAAAAACTATTTCCTATAAATCTTTTATGTCTGTGCTTGTCTCATCAAAAAATATTAAATAATATCCAACTAGTCAAGAGTTGGATAATTAGGACTCTCGTTAGTGATTAACAAATCATGAGGGTGGGATTCTTTAATACCGCTACTAGTGATTCTAACAAAATTAGCTTTTTCCTGCATAGCAGCAATATCTTTAGCACCACAGTATCCCATAGAGGATTTTAATCCTCCTACTAATTGGAATAATATTTCTGCAACAGTTCCTTTATAAGGTACAGCACCTTCAATTCCTTCAGGAACATATTTAGTGTGGTTCATTTTACTTTTTTGACCTTGGAAATATCTGTCTGCTCCACCGTCATATTCACTGGTCATTGCACCCATTGATCCCATGCCACGGTATTTCTTGTATTGTTTTCCATTCATAACAACAATATCTCCAGGAGCTTCAAGAGAAGCTGCAAGTAAATTACCAAGCATTACTGCATCTGCACCAGCACCAATAGCTTTAGCAACATCACCAGAATATCTAATACCACCATCAGCAATAACAGGAACACCAGTATCTTCAACTGCATCAGCAACATCAGAAATAGCAGTCAATTGCGGTACACCAACACCAGCCACAATACGAGTAGTGCACATTGAACCAGGACCAATACCAACTTTAAGTGCATCTACACCCATGGATATCAAGTCTTCAGCAGCTTCAGCAGTAGCAATATTACCAACACATAACTCGGCATCAATGTTATCCTTAATAGTCTCAGTGAATTTAACTACATTCATATTGTGAGCATGAGCACAATCAATAGAAATTATATCTGCACCTGCTTGATCAAGTGCCATTGCTCTGTCTAAATCAAATGGTCCACAAGCTGCAGCAACTAAATAGTTACCATTTTTATCACGAGCGGCATTAGGATACTGTGCTTGATTTAAAATATCCTTAATAGTGAGAATTCCAACTAATTTGCCATCACGAACAACAGGAAGTCTTTCCACTTTATTCTCATAAGCGATATTTAATGCTTCTTCAGCTGAAACTCCCTCTTCAACAGTTACAACATCCGAAGTCATGATATCTTTTACAGTTTTATCAGGTTCTGATTTTAAAACTGGCCTAATATCCCTTTTAGAGATAATACCAATAATTTTATCACCTTCAACAACTGGAAGACCACTTATCAATTCATCTTGCATTTTAGTTTGAACATCTGCAATAGTGGAATCCGGAGTGATAGTTATAACATCACGAATTGTCAAATCTTCAGCATTTTTAACTTTTTTAACTTCTTCAACTTGTCTTTCTTGAGTGATATTTCTGTGAATTACACCTACTCCACCTTCTTGTGCCATAGCAATTGCAAGATCTGCTTCAGTTACAGTATCCATAGCAGCACTTAAAACTGGAATATTCAATCTAATTCCTTTTCCTAATTCGATTCTAGTATCAATGTCTTTTGGTTCAACATAACTTGCATTAGGAGTTAAAAGAAAATCATCAAAAGTGTAAGACATTCTTGCTTCTTGAACTTTTTTGGAAAATGACATGAGTAACACCTATTTAAAATGAATCACATAATTCTTTAAGCTCAGCAACTGCAGTATGGTGTATTTTACCAGTGTTTCTATCACCACCAACACAAGCAGCTCCTCTAATACCAACAACATCACAACCAATATCATGTAATGGTTTTAATTGATCCTTTTTAACAGAACCTGCAAGTGCAGTTAACAAACCATATCCGTGAGCTTCATCAACAAATTCCTTTAATTGATTTAAATCCAAATAATCAAATAAAGTATGACCGTCTTTAACAGCAGTATCCAACATTGCAAGGTCGCAACCTGCATCTTTTGCGATTTTTGGAATTTCCATAGGCTCAACAGCACCTACACGGTGAGCATCTGCATATCCTGCTGCTACAATAATAGTTTCTTCACTTATTTCTTTTACAGTTTTAACAACATTTTCCATGACTTCAACAGCTTCATCATGGTTTTTTGTTCCATATAATCCGACTTTAATATAATCTGCTCCAGAAACATGAGCGCCCATTGCTGCAAGAGAAACTGTACCTGGTTTGTAAGGTACATCACCTAAAGTAGCACTTACAAGCTTATCTTCAGGAGTTAATTCTCTAATTTCCTTAATTACCCAAGGAAAATTAGCACCTAAAGAACCTTCTTTAGGATTTTTTACATCAACAATGTCTGCTCCACCTTCAATTGATTCAAGAGCTTCTTCACGATTTATAGGACTAATTAATAGAAGCATAAATTTCCTCCAATATTATATTATAATATATTAATATTACTATCTTATTACATATAATATTATTGTTTTTTAAAAAAATATGATAAAAAATCAGTATTTTAAAAATTAATAGGGTGAATCTTTACTAGAAACATTATCTTTAATAATTCCATGAGCTTTCGGATAGAAACCGGCATCAGCAGATAATTTTCTCATATTTTCAATAATTTCATTAGTTGGAATATCAACAGGACAATTTAAAGTGCATAATCCGCATAAAGTGCACATATATAATCCTGAGTTATAACATGTCTCATCATCTTCAATGAACTTTGACATTGCAACTCCACGACCACCTAAATAATTATTAAATCCGAATTCATTTCCAACAGCATTATAAACTGGACAGTGAACAACACAATTACCACAACCAATACAATAAAGACATTCCTGTGTTGCATCACTTCTTCCATTATCAAGTAAAATAACAACTACTCTTTCAGCACCATACATATTTTTTAAAAGTTTTTTTTCAATATCTGCTGTTTTTGATGGTCCTGAAATTACATTCATATATGATGTTACATAGTTTCCAGTAGCAAATATAGTTTCAAGCTTTACAATTGAAATTGCATCTTCCAATGTAGGCACTATTTTATCAATTCCAGCCACAATTATATGCAAATCCTTTAGTGAAACAAGCGAAATATTACCTTCATTATGCACCATCACAATAGATCCCTCTTCAGATGCTATTGCGTTAGCTCCACTTATACCTACATTTGCATTTTCCAAACGCTTAAGCACATCATACCTTACAGCTTCCATGATTTCTCTTGGAACCGGATTAACATTGACATCCAATGATTCATTAACAATATCAGTGATATTATCAACATTCAAATGTGAAGCAGGTCCAGTTGGATGAACTGGTTTATTATCAATTTTTTTAAGCTGTAAAATTCTATCTCCAAGATCTGTTTCAACAACATCAATATTTTCATTGGCTAAATGTCTTTTAAGATTGATTTCACCTAAAGTATTAGATTTAGCTTTTGCAATGGTATTGCAATCATATTCACAGAGCAAATCATCTATAATACTTAGAGCATCTTCTGCCGTTTCAGCAATTTTAAAATCAACATCATTACGTTTAAATGATTCACAAACCTGATTAAGTAATTCATCATTATTTTCAATTGAATATTTTTTGATTTCACGACCTCTTGAAATCAGTCTTTTAGCAGATGGTGATTCAATAAGTGAATTTGATCTATTCTTAACTGTATTAAATGAATTTCTCATTGTTTCAAGTTCACTGTCTTTCATTTAAACCACCATATTTAACTAAAAATTCAGTTAGATCAAGTACTTCCAAATCACCGTTTTCCAAATTAAGCTTACAGAAAGGACATGAAGTTACCAACGTTTTGCAACCTGTTTCTTTTGCTTGTTCTATTCTTGATTTTGCCATTTGATCTGCAATTTCAGGATAAGCAGATTTTACACCACCGCCAGCACCACAACACAAACTATTTTCACGAATATTTTTCATCTCAACAATATCAGCAACAGATGTAATCACATCTCTAGGTTCCTCAAAAACAGCACAATGGCGTCCTAAATGACAGGAATCATGGAAAGTGACATCCAAATCCATTTTAGATAACTTGAGTTTACCTTCTTTAATTAGCTCATCAAGTAATTGGGAGATATGGATTACATCCAAACCATCATAATCTTCTGTTAATGTTTTATAACATCCAGCACATGAAGTAATAATGGTTTCTCCTTTAAGAATTTCAGTATTTTTTTTAATTTGATCTTCAGCTTCTTTTAAAAAACCTGTTCTAAGTAAAACAGACCCGCAACATTTTTCATCATCTAAAATATGATAATCAACATCCGCCAGTTTTAATAACTTTTCAGTTGCAGATTGAATATTATTTAATTTTTCCCGTGCTGTACATCCTCTAAAATACAACATAAATTAATCCTCTTTATCTTTAAGGGATATTTCATTGCTCAAAGCTACTTCTTTAACTATTTTATTTATGTTATCTTCTAATTTATCGATTTTATAATATAATTTAAAAATTGTATATACCAACACTGCAAATACAATTATGATTATAAAATCCAATCCCCGAGTTATACCAAACAATTTAGCAAATGTAGTACTTGCATGAGGGAAAATTGCAAATACACTAACAATAATCAAGAAAACAGCCCATAAAATAACCGTAATTAAAGAATCTTTTTCATTCAGATATCTCCATAAAAGCCAAATAATAGCAATTAAAGATATTATTGGAAATAAAATTGAATAAAATAACATTTAATCACCTCAACCTGTGTTTAATCATTTGAATTAATATTTTAAATGCAACAGCCACATTTGTTCCTTTCGCTCGAGTTTCAGGAGTGTAAATTGTTCTTATCTCGACTTCTTCAAATGGAATTTTATTATCATTGACTTCACGTATAAATTCAGAAGAGATAAGATATCCTCTAGCATTAATATTTATTTTTCTCAAAGCATCAATTGTAATAGCCCTAAAACCAGTCTGTGAATCACTTACATCAACTTTATAAAATACTTTTGTGAGAAGATTCATTATTGCATTAGCAATATTCCTAGTTAAAGGCATGTCTTTTAAAGGTCTGACCCCTATTACTGCCTGAGCCCTGCCCATTATTAAGGGTTCCAATACATTTTCCAAATCATCAGCATCATGCTGACCATCAGAATCCATATTAACAATATATCTTGGATTATATCTTAAAACAGCATCAAAGCCTGTTTGCATAGCTACTCCAACACCACGATTAATCATATGAGAGTAAATAAAAATCTTATCAGGATACTTATTTTGAGATTCCTTTATAACATCCAAAGTATTATCTGAAGAACCGTCATTAACAATAATCATGTTATATCCTTTTTCCGCAATTTCTTCAATTACAGGCTGGATTCTTGTAGCTTCATTATATGCTGGAAGAATAACATATGTAGCTTTTTTATCTTCCTCTGTGACTTCAAATCCCATTTTACACCTTTTATAATGGTCCTGCATTTTCTTTTCCTTCACGCATTCCCATTCCAGCTTCTTTTCTCATTGCTTTTCTGTGATACATCATTTTAATTAAATTTTGTGCATGTTCACGTGCCCTGTTTTCTGCAAGTTTAGCAAGTTCAACAGGATTATCTTCTTCATCTTCATGTACAAATACTTCCAAAATATGTTTATTTGTCATCAGTTGTGCATTAATAAGACCTGTTGATGCTTCATGAGCACACATTTTATCCTTTTTCATTGGTCCGGGCATTCCAAGCGCCATTACAATATCACAGTTTTCTTCTTCAATGAGAATTTTAGCAGTTACAGGCAAGTCTTTTACCCCTGGAACTGTTTGACGAATTATCTTTAAATCATAAGCATTCTTTTTAAGCTCATCTATAGCTGCTCCAGCCATATCAAAACGAGCAAAAGTTGTATCACAAATTCCAATTCTCATGTAAATTCACCTTAAAAAAAGTTATGTTTTTATTAATATAAATGTTTAAGTAATTTAAAAAAAGTATTATATGAAATTCATATAATTAATAATTATATCTTTGAAATTATTAAAAAATTAGTGTTTTAAAAAAATTAGTTTTCGTGCAATAATTTTAAAAACTTATCCTTAGCTTCATCAATTGTTAGAGGATAATTCCCTTCCATGTCAAAACCTTCATCTTCAAGTTTTTGAAATAATTCTGTAACAATTGGAACTTTCAAGTTTGCTTTTTCCAAAATTTCTGGTTTTGCAAAAATCTCTTTAGGAGTGCCTTCTGCAATCAATAAACCATCAACTAAAACAAATACTCTTTGAGCATAATTCGGAACTAACTCAACATCATGTGTTGAAATTATAATTGTAATTCCTTCATCGTTAAGTTCTCTCAATAATTTAGATAAATCTACAACTCCCTGTGGATCAAGACCTGCAGTTGGTTCATCCAAAACCATTATCTCAGGTTTCATTGCAAGAATACCTGCAATAGCTACTCTTTTCTTTTGTCCGCCACTTAAATGATGAGGAGCTGTTTTTTCATAACCTGACATTCCAACACGAACTAATGCTTCTTCAACTCTGTCTTGAACTTCTTCCATTGGCAATCCTAAATTCAGAGGACCGAATGCAACATCTTCCTCGACTGTTGGTGCAAATATCTGATCATCAGGATTTTGAAATACAATTCCGACCTTTTGTCTAAACTTAAGCAGAGATTTTTTATCATATTTTAATTCTTCACCATCAATGAAAACTTTTCCTTCATCCGGCCTGTAAATTCCATTTAAATGAAGAAATAAAGTAGATTTACCTGCACCATTTTTACCTAAAAGAGCTACCATTTCACCTTTATCAACTTTTAAGCTTACTCCTTTAAGTGCTTGATAATTTGAATTATAAGAATATTTAATATTTTTTACTTCTAACATGTTAATCATCTCTTTTTTGGTTCGTAAACCGGAAGTTCACCAGAATAACCTCTTGAGTCTAAAGAGTACTGTAATGTTTCACTTTTATCAAGAGATCTTAAAAATATTATACTTACAAGAGCCCCCAAAGAACTAAATGAAGACCAATAGGAATGATAACCAAGTCTAGTCTCTTGTGCTTTTTGCATTGTATCGATTTCATTTAAAAATATGAAAATTGAATTATACATTAAAAGTGCAATTTCAATTAAAATTTTTGGAACTTTCAAAGTCCTTAAACAATTTAAAATCTTTGCAATTGGTGTTGTTAGAGCTAAAAATCCTAAACAGGGTAAACAACCCAACACCCTCATAAATGTGTAAACACCATAGTGCCACGAATCGGTAGTAACTACAATACCCAATATTCCTGTTTCATATATAACATCTCCTTTTCCAAAGAAGAATATTAAAAATATACATGTTATAACAAGAAAAGCCATTGGAATTGATAGAAATTTCAAATATGATTTGTAATTAATTTTAGCAATGGTTAATATGACAATAGACATTATAACAAAAACTGTTACATCAAAATATAAATTATCAAATGCTAATGTAACAATTAAAAGTATTATTGTTAAAAACAACTTAAAATAAGGATTTGTTTCTGTTAAAGCATTGTTATGCGCAATATAATCCATGTCAAATTTCATAAAACCACTAAATAATATTTAAAAAAAAGAAAAAAATAATAAAGAAGAATTATTCTTCTTTACCTTTACCTCTCCAGTAACCAAATGCATATCCAATAATGATTGCACCTATAGCTGCTTGAAGAGCAAATAATAAACTTTCTATTTCACCACTAGGTGGTTCCCAAATTGATGAAAACCAAGGTTCAAAACCTGATTCCTCAATAGCTTCGCCTGCAGCATCATCTGCACCACCAAAGTATCCATCATCTTCCCCATGACCATTATACATTGCCAATGGTGCTACAAATAATATAATACAAACAACTGCTAAAATAATTAATGTAGATGTTTTCATGATAATCACCTATGCTTCATTAGGAGCTAATGCACCAAGTTTGTTCAACAATTTTGGTTTGTAAGCTTTTAATCTATCCCAAATAATTACAGTCAATATAGCTTCACCAATAGCTAATGGTACTTGAGTTACTGCAAAAATAACTAAGAATTTTCCTAAAGCTGCACTGAAAGTAGGAGCTGGGAAAGCAAATGCTAATTGGAATGAAGTAGCTACGTAGGTTAATAAATCTCCTAAAAATGCTGCAAAAAATATTGCAATGGTAGAAGAGATATTAGCTTTAGTCAAACCTTTGTATGCAATCCATGCGACGAATGGTCCGACAATACCCATTGAAAATATGTTTGCACCCAATGTAGTTAAACCACCATGAGCAAGTAAAATTGCTTGGAATAAAAGAACAATAGTTGCTAATACTGCAGTTACTGCAGGACCAAATAATGCTGCGCCCAATCCATTACCACAAGGGTGAGAACAACTTCCAGTAACAGAAGGTAATTTCAAAGATGACAAGATGAACATGAATGCACCGCTTACAGCAAGTAAAGCTTTAGATTCAGGGGTTTCATCAACAATTTTTTTAATTTGATAAATACCAAATGCAACAATGATGAATGATATGACAAACCACACAATACACCATGTTAATGGTAAATATCCTTCCATAATATGCATAAAATAATTTCCTCCAAATAGTCTATCAATATAACTTGACAAAACAGTCAATAAAAACTTAATTGAAATTAAAATAAATTAAAGTATTATTGATAATATTAATTATATACATTATTCTATATAAATATTATTAAAAAATTTATTCAAATCATAAATCAAAAAGTTGATAACATGAATATAAAAAATAACTTAATCTTAGCCCTTGATGTAATGAACGAAAGTGATGCTATTGAAATTTGTGATTCAATTAAAGAATACATTGATACAATAAAAATTGGTTATCCATTAGCATTGGCAGAAGGTCTTGAAATTATTAATAAATTAAAAAATAAGTTTGGATTTAAAGTGATATGTGACTTCAAAGTAGCAGACATAGACGCAACAAACTCTAAAATATGTGATGAAACTTTTAAAGCAGGAGCCGATGCAATAATCTGCCATGGCTTTGTTGGAGAAGACAGTGTTCAAGCATGTCTGAATATGGCAAACAAACATGGAAAAGAATTATTTTTACTTACTGAAATGTCTCATCCCGGTGCTAAAATGTTTTTACAAAAAAATGCAGATGCGATAGCTCAAATGGGAGTGGATATGGGAATCACCAACTATGTTGCACCAGCAACTAGATTAGATCGTTTATCAGAAATCAGAAATATTGTTGGAAATGAATCATACATTATTTCACCGGGAGTTGGAAAACAAGGAGGAGACGGTAAAAAAACACTTGAATACTCCAATGCAATCATTGTTGGAAGAAGCATTTATGAATCAGAAAAGCCAAAAACTGCATGCAAAAATTTAATTGAATCTTTAAAATAAGACTAAACTATTTTAATTAAAAAAAATAAAAATTAAATTGTTTTTAAATACAAAACAAAAAAAAATGATATGGGGTGAAAATAAATGGCAAACGAAGTAACCAAATTAGTAATGGAAACAATCTTAGGATTAATTACTACTGCATTTGCATTTGTAGCAGGTTTAGCATGGAATGATGCAATCCAAAAATTAATTGCAACAATCATTGGTACTGGAGATGCACTTCCTAGTTTATTTATCTATGCAATCATCGTGACTATTGTTGCAGTTGTTGTTACAGTACTTCTTGCAAGAGTAGCAGGTAAAATGGGCATAGAACTTGGTGAATAAAAATTTAAAAGAATTTTATATTCTTTTTATCTTCTTTTTTTAATTAAATCTTTCAAAAATAATTCCTGCAAATTCATAAGCTATTTCAAAGGATAAAAAGCATAGGAATATCCAAATACTAAATACACCACCAATAGCCAAAAGTAAAATCACAACTTTCATTACAAACCTATATTCGAAAAATAGATTTAAAAACTTATTATCAGTAACTTTTGAGATTAATTCATGACCTACTTCATCACCAAGAGCTGCTAAAATACAGATTAATAAAATGACATAACTTAACTCAGGAATCCCGAATACGAGACATAATAAAACAAACAAAAGCAATGTTATAATATGATGAATGCCATCTACTTTTAGAGCTATTAAATTGCCTAACAGGATTGCAATAAAAATATATGCTGCTTCTGTACTATAAATTGTAGCACCAGCAGATGCAATAGCACATAAAACACCGAAAACACTTGCAAATTTTAAATCCTTCTTGTCATCAAATAAATCATCCGAATATTTCATGAAAAATCCGGATAACAAAAATAAAATTGCTAAAATAATATATTCCATCTAATCACTATTGATTTTATCTAATGCAGATGCATAAATTAATGGGAAAATAACCGTAACATCCCCAACCACACTAGCTAAATTAGATCCGCATTTTGCTTTTGCCCATGATTTTGCTTCTTCTAATGGCGCTCCACCTAAACTACCTGCTTCAGGCCTATCCATTGTAATTTGAATAGCTGAATCAAGTCCTCCAGTAATTACATTAGATGCTAAAGTATAATGTTTAGTAAGGCCACCACCTAAAAGGATTGCACCAACTTTCTCCGAACCGAATACAATATCAGATAGATAAGGCATATCTCCTGCAGCACTTATTGTAAAGTCATGGTCCTGGGAAAAAATCCAAAGCTGCAATCCAATCATTGAATCAATTATTCCAGGAGCAAAAATTGGAACATTATTTTTTGCAGCATTTGCAATAAATGAGTTTTCATCTTCAACTAGAAGACCAATTTCATATAATAATTCTTGAATTGAAATAACTTTCCTTTTAGAAGCTATTTTTTCAAATATTTTAGTTATTTCTGTCTCAAAAATAGTAAAATCATCTGAACCAACATTAATATCAGCAATACGACCTATCCCTTCTTCATTTAATTCTTCATCATCTTTTCCTTCATGGCGATAATGAGCTCCACCAAATGCCTCTACAAGATCATGTGTTAAATTAGCTCCACTTGAAACAATTAAATTAACATGCCCTTCTTTAATCATTTTAGATACAACATTTCTCATACCTCCAGGTATTAAGGGACCTCCAAGACTCATAAACACATTCATGTCTTTATCTTGTATCATGTCAACTAAAATATTACGTGCACGAGCTACTCTACCAGCACCCAAAACACCGGATGCATCAAAATTATCTATTAAATCAGACACATTCATATTACTTTCTACATTAATTTGGTTAACCTTCATTAAAAATCACTTAAAAATTAGTTTGTAATTATTGGGAATTGATCTAAATTGGCAATTATATTAATCAAATCTGTTCTTGTAACAATACCTAGTAAATCTTGATTGTTATCTGCAACAATTAATCTGGAAATTGATTTTTTAAGCATCACTTCGATTGCATTAGCTATTTTCAAATCCTCATTAACAATTATAAGATTTGTAGACATCAATTCACCAACAGTACAATTATCTTTATCTTCAGCAATCGCGTGAACAAGATCAGACACTGTGAATACACCAACTACTTTTCCATCCTTCATTACCGGTGCACCATCAATCTCATTTTCAGCTAATCTTTTTGCGGCATCTTTTATAGTGCAATTCATTTTAAAGGATATGACATCACGACTTGCAATTTCACCAACTGATTGTTTAGGAATACTTCTAATAGTCTTCGTATCAAGTAAAAGTATATTGTCCATATCATCACGGCCAACTATAGTTCCAAGAATTCCTAAGTTGTTGACAGGAGTCGGTCCAATACTTATAGTATCGCCTAAAGTTAAGTCTTTAATACTTCCTAAAACTTTAATAGCAGCTTCACATTCACTCGGTTGTGGAACACTAGTAAATTCAATTTTTGCAACAGAAATATCCTCAACCCTATTGCCGTTTTTAAAAATAGGCACTTTGGAATCTTTATCTGAAACAGTTATGTTTAAAGAGTGGTAAGCTTCAATAGTTGGCTTATATCCTCCTCTAGGACCTGGTACACCCTTAACTAAACCTAAGCTTCTTAATGATTGCATCTGATTACGAATTGTTCCGGGATTCCTTCCCATAACCTCAGCAATATCCTCTCCCTTAATAGACTTACCATTAGATGATTGATATAAATTTATTAAGGTTTGTAAAATTTCCTTTTGAACAGATGTTAACATGCATAATCCTCATCAAATATTATTAGTATTTTAATTTATGTCAGATATACTTTATAAATATTAATGATTTATCATGAGGTATGATTAACATAAAAAACTGCTAACTGTGATAAGTTTTGCAAATTTGCCTTCTAAAAGCATGTTTGTGAGCATGAATATGTTTAATTCCATTATCTGTTCTTATTTCATTAATTATATGAACATGGTCATGAGAATGTGTGTGTTCACCATCATTGTGGAAATGATAATGAGAATGTTCAACACTTTCAGTATCCATTATTTTAACTGAATCATCAAAGTGCCTGTCATATAATAATGCTGCATTTAAAACTACAAGACAAGATCCGGCATTGTGAACAATAGCACCGGTTACAGGATTTAATAAACCAAGTACAGAACAGACAATAGCTACTGCATTAATTGTCATGGAAATTGCAATGTTTGCTTTAATTGTAAATAATGTAGAATTAGACAGTTTTTTAAGATAGGGAATTTTACCAATATCATCGCCTAAAAGAGCAATATCGGCTGCTTCGATAGCTACATCACTTCCAACTGAACCCATTGCAACACCCACATCAGAAGTTTTTAAAGCGGGTGCATCATTTACGCCATCTCCAATCATGCAGACATTTTTACCATCATTTTTGAGTTTTTCAATCCGATCAAGCTTTTCATGCGGCAGTAAATTTCCATAAACTCTGCTAATTCCCACTTTTGCAGCAAAGTAATTAGCAGTTTCTGTGTTATCCCCTGTTAGCAATATAGTCTCATTACCTAAATCATGTAATTTATCAATCATGCTTTTGGAATCTTCACGAACAACATCAGATAATCCGATTAATCCAATGACTTCACCATTTAATGCAATTATAATTGAGGCTTTTCCTTCATGTTTTAATTTGTCTAATTGACTATCAATATTTATATGAATATTGTTTTCGGATAGAAATTTGGAGTTTCCTACATATACTCTACCATAGGAATTTATACATGTAACTCCCTTACCGGGATACATTTTAAATTCTTCTGGTTCTTCAATTTGAATTTTAACTTCATTTGCATTATTTACAATAGCCTTGGCCAATGGATGTTCGCTTAATTTTTCACATGAAGCAGTGATTTTTAGCAAATCTTCATCAGTTAAATGCTCATTTAAGGAGATAACATCAGAAACTTCTAAGTTACCATAAGTTAATGTGCCAGTTTTATCGAATACTAAAGTATTTAGACCACCAAGGGTTTCAAGTGCTTCACCAGATTTAATAAGTACCCCATATTTTGTTGCCTGACCAATAGCAGCCATTATTGCAGTTGGTGTTGCAAGTATTAATGCACATGGGCAGAATACTACCAAAACTGTTACTCCACGTTCAATATTACCCGTTACAATCCAAGATACAACAGCAATTATTAATGCAACAGGAACAAGCCAAGTTGCCCATTTATCAGCAATCCTTTGTGTTGGAGCTTGTTTTTCATCAGCTGCTTTTACAAGATCAATTAATTTTTGAAGTGATGAATTTTCATCCAAACTAGTTGCTTTAATGTCAATTGCGCCATACATATTCATGGTTCCGCAAAATACCTCATCACCTACTTCTTTATCAATAGGAAGAGATTCACCAGTCATAATTGACTGATCAAGCGAAGATGTACCCCTTACAATTTCACCATCAACAGGTACACTTTCACCTGGAAGAATTCTTAAAATATCCCCAATTTTAATTTCATTGACAAATATCATCTCTTCATTACCATTAATTATTCTCCTACCTGTTCGTGGAGTTAGATTAATAAGATTTTTTAATCCTTTCTTAGCTCTTTCCACTGTCCAGTCTTCCAAAATAGCACCTAATGCCATAATCCATGCAACTTCACCTGCTGCAAAAACTTCACCAATCAAAAGTGAGGCAACCATAGCAATTGCAATTAAAAGTGCAGAAGAAATCCATTTTTCACGGATTAATCTTGACATTGCTAATGTCAACATTGGAATACCGCTTATTATTACTGTTCCCCATGCAGGGTTTAAATAAATTGGAGTATTAACTCCAAAAATCATGAAAATAACTGCAATTAATAAAAATATACCTGAAACAATGGTCATTTTTAATCCAAATAGGAAATCAGTTATTTCATCTATCATAGAAAACCCCCCTAAGTATTACTTTTTTTGAATTTATTTAAATACAAAGTATTACTTAAAAATTTTTTAATAGATTTCCCAAAATTTTAAACCATTAAAAAATTAAATTCATTAAGTAACAGAAACCAAAAAAGTATTACTTTTTTTGAATTTATTTAAATACTAAGTATTACTATTGAATATTATATCAACCCAATAATATAAACTTTATTACTTTTTTTGAGTTTATTTATATACTCAGCACTACACAAAACTTAAAAAAAATAGAAAGGATTAATGCTTCATAGCCAAATCCATTATGCTAAAAGCTTCACCTTCACCTTTAGGCTCAGAACCACCTAAACCAAAAGCAGAACGAGCAAACTCTTTGTTCATTCTTTTTGAAACTTCATCAAATATCATTTTATATGCTCTACACTGCGGGTCAACTGCTTTAGGTGTCTGATATGCAACAATAGCATTGTAAGGACATCCTCCTTCACAATATTTAACATGCTTACATTTCTTACAGTTTTCATCAACATAATCTCTGAATTCTTGAAGTTTCACCCATGCATCAGATGTCTTTAAGTCATCGAAACTTGGATTGTCACCGACATTACCTAAAATGTAATCCGGCATTCCCACAAATCTATAACATGGATAAATAGAACCATCAAAACCAACCGCAAATGTAGTTCCTATACAATCTGCAAAGGTACACAGAGTTCCCCTTCTTCTAAGTGAACTTTTAGAGATATGATCTAAATCCATTATTGAGAATTTGTCCAGGTCATAAAGGTATTTATCCAACCATTCAACCAATAATTTACCATGCTCTTCTTGTTCAAGGGCCCAGGAATCTGCATTGTCTCCACGAAGTGATGGAAGAGCTGCATGGATTTTTAAATTCATCTTTTCATTTTTAAAGAAATCATACAATTCATCAGAGAAATCCTTTGAATAATCAGTCACTGTTAAAACAAAGTTAATTAATAATCCTTTATTTTTAGCAGCTTCATATCTGGCCATTGTTTTATCAAAGTAACCCTCCCCTCTTTGATAATCATTGATTTCTTTTGGTCCGTCAATACTTGTACTTACAACAACATTGTACTCAACAAATAAATCAATAAGTTCATCAGTTAAAAGCCAAATATTGCTTTGAAGAGAAAATCCATCTAAATTAGGCAATAGAGACAATTTTTCTAAAGCGGTCTTGTAAAAATCATAGCCTGCAAGAAGCGGTTCACCACCATGGAATGTAAAATGAACTTTATCATCTCTGAAATCACTTAACCAAGTTATAATCTGATCTATAATTCCAATATCCATCATTTCTTTTTTATTTTCAGAACCCCAACAATATTTGCATTTTGATGGACAATTGAGAGTGGGAATAATCATTACGTGAAATGTCATTTTAACCGTATATTTTGTTTAATTCATTCAGTAATTGTTTTTTCTCATCTTCTTCCATGTTTTCATTAACGAAGAAAATATAACCGCATTCTTCACATTTTACAGTATCCATTTCTGCGTGAGCTCTATGATTATCCAACATTTTTCTGTGAGCTATTTTGTCTTTTGAACCACATTTTGGACATGGTGCTAATAATTCTTCGAGTTTCATTTTTTCACCTCAATAGTAAATTTATTTTTGAAATATATAATGATGTTAGTTTAATAATTTATTTATAAATTTATAAAGTGGGAAACCAACATGTTTAACAAATAACAACATATATTTGACACCAGGAAATTCAAATTCTTTCTTAACCTTCTCCAATTCTGCAATAATATCCAATTTCTGAGGGCATTTCCTCAAACATTTTCCACAAGCATTACATTTACCTGCATTTCCAGAATTTCCCATAATTCCACCTACATATTGGTAATAATCAATGAAAGACTGATTAATAAGACCTTTTGGATTAAATAAGTAGACATCATTATACAGATTAGCAATTCCTTTATGGTTAAATAAATATTTCTCATTATATATTTTCATACATTCCGGAATATTTACACCCTGTGGACAAGGCATGCAATATCCACAAGTAGAACAATTAATCTTTAAGGAATTTCTCATTACTCTTTTAACAAGTTCAACAGTTTCCAAATCTTCAAAAGTCATCGACATTGGTGTAGTTCTATTTGCAACAGCTAAATTTTCATCAAGCTGCTCAAAACTATCCATACCTGATAAAACACATGTAACATTACGATTATTTAAAACCCATTCCAATGCCCATGCAGCATTAGTTTTATCCGGATTAGATTTTCTAAAAACTTTCTCTGCTTCTTTAGGCATATTACCTGCAAGAATTCCACCTTTTAATGGTTCCATAACAAAAATACCCATGTTTTTTGAAGCCGCATATTCTATTCCTTCTATACTAGCTTGGACATTTTCATCAAAGTAATTATATTGAACCATTACAACATCCCAGTCATAACAGTCCACTACAGTTTGAAATTCTTCTTTAGGACCATGGTATGAAAATCCAATGTATTTTATTTTACCATCAGATTTTGCTTTTTCAATGAATTTAATCAAATCACGTTTTAGCAAGCGATTCATATTTTTTAAATCCACCCCATGAATTAAATAATAATCAATACAATCAATATTAAGTCTCCTTAACTGTTCATTTAAAAAGGATTCCATGTCCTCATATTTTTTAACATTGATAGCAGGTAATTTAGTGCATATTTTAACCTTGGATCGTATATCCTCAGTTAAAATTTCCCCTAAAAACGTTTCGCTATCACCATACAAATAAGCAGTGTCAATGAAATTGATTCCATTATCTATTGCATGAAAAATAAGTTTACGGGCTTCAGTTCTATCAATTTTACCATTCTTCAATGGCAAACGCATAGCACCAAAACCAATTGATGAAATTTCATCCCCTGTTTTTTTGATTAATCTATACTGCATAAAAAATCTTTAAAAAATAAAGTTTAGAGCAATTAAACTCCATCAATCATTTCTTTCATATATTCGATTAAAATGTCTTTAGATTCAGAATCATCTAGAGCAAATTCTATTGATGTTTTTAACCATTCTAAACGATTACCAATATCATAAGTTTTTCCATCAAAAATAACCCCATAAATTGCATCTAATTTTTGAAGAGCATCTGTCAGTTGGATTTCACCACCAACACCAGGTTCAGTTTCATCAATTCTATCAAAAATATCAGGTGTTAATACATAACGCCCCATAATAGCCAAATTAGATGGTGCCTGATGAGCTAACGGTTTTTCAACAAGTTTAGAAATATTATAAATACCCTTTTCAACTTCCTCCCCCTTAATAATACCATATCTTTCCACCTTTTCTCTTGGAACAGCTTCAAGAGAAATTGCAGACGCACCATACTTCCTATAAACATCAATCAACTGTTTAGTACATGGAGTTGGCCCTTTAGTAATAGAATCCCCAAGCATTACAGCAAAAGCCTCATCACCAACATGCTTTTTAGCACAATAAATAGCATCACCCAAACCCTTCTGCTCCTTCTGCCTCACATAACAAATATCAGCCAAATCAGTAATAGCACGAACTTGCTTTAAACGATCATCTTTACCAGCACTCTGTAAAGTTTGTTCAAGTTCAAATGATTTATCAAAATGATCTTCAATAGATCTTTTATTTCTACCAGTAACAATTAAAATATCATCAATACCTGAAGCTACTGCTTCTTCAATAACATACTGAATAGTAGGTTTATCAAAAACAGGCAACATCTCTTTAGGTTGTGCTTTAGTAGCAGGCAAAAATCTAGTTCCAAAACCTGCTGCCGGAATTACAGCTTTCATAAGTTATCACCAAAATTTTTTTTAATTAAATATAATTTTTAATTGAATTATTATAAATAGATTGGGAAAAACAAATTTAAAAAATGAATAATGAAAAACTTTAAAATATGAATAAAAGCATTATCTGTTAAAAAATAATTTAATTAAATGGTGCGGGAGACGGGACTTGAACCCGCGAAGGGACTGACCCACTAGGCCCTCAACCTAGCGCCTTTGACCGCTCGACCACCCCCGCATACAACAAAAGTAGTTATTATTAAATATATTAATTAACTTATATAAAGTTAACTATTTTTACTCTAATTTTATAGTAACATCCATGATTTTTTCATTTTTTAAATCTTCAATCAGATTATCATCAAGATCTCTTGCAGCTTTATTTGCTTTAATCATTAATGTACGGGAACAAGTATAATCGCTAGTTCTTGATACCATATCTGTTGGATGAGTTAATGTCAAATTTTCATGACCAAAACCAACAATTTCATCATGTCCATTCTCCGTATCTAAAATAACTGTTATTTTTGTATTTGAATTAGCTATCTTATCTTTAAATTCTTCTGGAAAATCAGACATGGATTTGTCCATACTTGTTCCAATAATACAATCCGCAGCCAGTCCAATTTCAACATCCTCGGTTATTTCAAAAGTAGATTTATGAAGTGAAGTGACATTTTTATGTCCCTTAGTTTGAAGTTTAAAAATCATAATTAATAATTGGTTAAAAAATTAATTAAATTTTCCCCATGAAATAATAAAAGAAGGATTAATAATTTTAATATTTTTAACTAAACTCCCTGAAATATAACCAATTATTCCAAGCATACTAATTAATGAAACATGCATGAAATAAAAAGAACATGACAATCTACATAAAACAATGAAAAATATATAATAACTATGAAAGGATGTTATTGTTTAATAATTAATGTTGATTCTAAAAAAACAATCAAAATCGGCAAATTGGGAAAAATCCAGTTTGAAAAAGGATATTATATTTATGTAGGTTCTGCCATGAATTCACTAATGGCAAGAATTAAAAGACATTTAAGTGACGAAAAAAAACTTCATTGGCACATTGATTACTTATTAAAAAATGCAGAGATAACTGATGTAATATATAACAGTTCAACAAAAAAAGTAGAATGTGAATTATCCGAGTTTATTGGAAGTAAAACCACTGGAATTACAGATTTTGGATGCACAGATTGTGATTGCAAAAGTCATTTATATTACTTTAAAAATAGGAATAAAGCTATTCATTGTGTTTTAAATGCTTATGACTCAATAGATATTCCATGTGAATTTTTTAAAGAATGAACTTAATCACATCATCAAATTCATGTTTCAAGAAAAAGTCATAAAACAAGCCATTTTAATTTAAATTCACCAATCAGTATTTTATATCCTGCAATCTTCATTTCACCCATTTTCAATTTTCTTGATTAAATAACTAGTCTTTTTAACTACATTACTTCTATTAAATGACTTGGCAATTCTTTTAATTGCATCCAAATTCTTAACAAAATTATCTAACCATGAAAATATATCTCCAGGATATACTTGAATCTGATATTTTCTAAATAACTTATTTGAGATATCTTGGGGATCTTTTCCCTTAAGCCTTTCATGAATAATAACTTCAGAAATTCCTTTCTGCATACATGTGCAAAATGGCCTATCCTGACATTTGCATTGCATGAAATCACTTTGAAGAGCAATCAATGCATCTTGGAACTTTTTATCAACTTTTTCAATAGCTTCCCCACTAGATATAATATCCAAAGTAGATTCTGCGAATAATCTTGTTGAAAATTTAATTTTAAGGGCATTTGCAATTTGATTGTGAATGACACTAGATAAATATGCATTTTCAAACATTTCCAAATCCAATGCCATAGCTAAAACCAATACTTTTAGTTTATCATATTTTTTCTTTTTCTTATACATTGGAGAATGAGCAACATATCTATTTAAGTATTCTTTATTATTTAATGTGTTTTTAATAAATTCTGCTTCATCGACTGATAAAAATGACACTGAAGTTGCTCTTCCATATTTGGTAATTTCAAATTTATTGCTTGAGGCATATCTAATTAATCCTAAATCTTCCATTTCATCAGTTGCTGTTTTAAGTGAAATTGGAACATCAATATTTTCATAGAAATCATTCAATTCATTTCTAGATTTAATTGAATTGGATGAAATGTCAGCGAGAATTTGTTCATAAGAGGATTCTTCATCATATTCTATATATACATCTTCACTATTGCTTTCTAAAAGGTCTAACGCTTTTGCTTCTTCAGATTCACCGGCAAAATCATTACCTACTTCGGGCATCAAATAAACAACACCTCTATCATGATAAGATGGTCTTCCAGCACGCCCTAACATTTGTGAGAACTCATTTGGGTTAATCCATTTATTTCCCATTACAAGTGAATCAAATATTACTTGTGATGCTGGAAAATCAACACCTGCTGCAAGAGCGGCCGTTGTTACAACACAAGATATTTTACCCTTATCAAAATCTTTTTCAATTATCTCTTTTTTATAATAAGACAATCCTGCATGGTATGCTTGAGCATTAACTCTTTTGTTATTTAAATAATTGGCAATTTGGTGGGTTTTACGTCTTGAATTTGTAAATATAATAGTTTGTCCACTATACCCTTTCTTAGATTTAGTATTATGCTCTTTTTGAACAAGCTTTCTCATCAAATGTCTTTTTTGAGATTCGTTTCTTGTATAAACCAAATGTCGTTCCAATGGAACTGGCCTTTGAGAGTATTGAACTAATTTCATATTAAATTCAGATGCTAAAAATTCGGGGTTTTTAACAGTAGCAGATAATCCGATAATCTGAGTTTTAGGATATAAGTTTTTTAAACGTTTAATTAAACCATTCAAACGAGTTCCCCTATCTTCATCATCAATCATGTGAATTTCATCTATTAAAACAACACCCAAATTAGATAATGCCTGCGAATTACCATTTCTGAGCAAATAATCAATTCCTTCATATGTAGCAACAACAATATCTGAGGATGATACATCTGAATCTGGAAGGTTAAGTTCTCCTTTAGCCTTAACTCTATTTCTTCCAACTTTAATGGATACTTTAAGGCCTAGTTTAGAGTATTTCTTTTTAAAATCCCTATATTTTTGATTAGCAAGAGCAACTAAAGGAGTGAGAAAGATGAATTTTTTACCTTTAAGTGCTTTTGTAATGCCTGAAAGTTCACCAACTAAAGTCTTGCCAGAACCTGTTGCACTTACAACAAGCAAATCCTCACCCTTAAGAAGACCTTCCTTAATAGCCAAATATTGAACAGGCAGCAATTTGGTATTTCCAGATTCCAAAAGAACTTTTTTAAAGTTTTTAGGAATTTTAAGCCTTTTCATATCAACTGGAGGTATGATATGCTTTGATTTTTTTGTTTTATCAAATAATGTTAAATTAGTATTCCCTAAAGGATCAAAGTGAGGATCAAGAACTGATAATGTTTTTTCCAGATTTCCTGTTTTTTCAAGAGTAGATTTTAAATTTCTAAAAATCTTTTTATCGAAACCTTGAAGTTTGATTTCTTGTTTTATCGTATCAAATGCACAATTCCTACATATTAATTGATTGTGGTACTTATATGAATAGGAAGAGTTGACAATTGTAATATCACCCTCATAGGCACAAAAGTCACAGACTTGAGTTTTTCTAACTTTGATATTAAGGGATCTTAAAAACTTCTCCACATCATCATCAGGAGTTGCAAGAAAAACAGCTTGTGAGCGTAGAAGCTTAATTACTTCCCCCGGAGGCATTAACTTTTCATTTAATGTGGAGTTATCATTGAAATTATAATCGGCAACAAATCTTGAAATTGATAGAACATCCCCATTTCTTGAAAATTTTATATTACCAACGAAATCAGGTTCTCTTTTACGGTTCAAAGCACCTTTTGGTGAACCAATCGGATATAATCTCCACTGTTTTTTAATCATTTTTAAAACTAGCATTGTAATTAATTATATTCTTAATTGTTAATAAGTTTTTAAACCCTGCATTAAAACATCAATAAATACTATATATACATGGAGATTTCACATGAAAACCACGTTTAACTTGTATAAAATTTGACAAGTAGTAAAAATATTAAAAAAAATAATAAAAAAGTAATCAAATAACATTCATTTAATCAATATAATCAAATCTAGTTTCCAAGACAATAATTATTGCAAAACCAATCACGGCAACAATTAAGCATGGGAATAAACTAGCAATGTTTATACTAATTGAGTTTGCAATTTCTACACATGGAACTCTTAGAGATCCAATCATTACACCAATAAGAAAAGCCATTGTTATCTCTTCATGGTTTTTAAGTAAATAATTTAAGATTTTTGAAAATCCAAGAATTCCAATAAGTGCACCAACTACAAAAACAATAATTTCTGAAAGATGAAAATTATGAAGGGCATTTAACATGTATTTGTACTGTCCAAGAAGCAATAATAAGAATGAACCTGAAATACCCGGTAAAATCATTGCACAAATAGCTATCATTCCTGAAATAAATAATACAAGTAAGGAATGATTGGTGGCAATCGGGTTTAAGCTTACAAATATAAATGTCAAAATACAACCTATTAAAGCGAATAATATGTTTTTAAAGTTAATATGATTGAGTTTTTTGAATAAAATAACAGCTGAAGCTATAATTAAACCTAAAAAGAATGCATAAGTAAATGCAGTATATACATCCATACAATAAGTAACAACTTTTGCAAGAGTTAAAAATGCAACACCGATACCTAATATTAAAGGTATAAGGAATTTAAAATCGATTTCATCAAGAATACTATTTACAAAACCATCAAAATCACCCTTAAACAAGGGTTTTAAAAAACCGAAACGAATATTGCTAATTGCTTCTACCAAATGACCATAAATTCCAGTAATCAATGCAATTGTTCCACCAGAAACACCAGGGACAATATCAGCAGAACCCATCAATACTCCACGAACAAATATTAAAAACACTTCTTTTAAATTAAAATTCAAAGTATCACCTAAAAAGTAATTATAATAATATTGATTATGTTGATTTAAATAATTAATTACAAAGAAATTTTAAGTTCATTTAATTCAATGGAATTAATATATGCTTCAGCTTCAATAATTGTTTTTAACTTGGAAAATGAAACATCAAAACCTTTTTTATTTAAAGTAATAGCTAACCTTTTTAAATCATCATATTCAGCTTTTAAAGAAATAAGTTTTTCATCTGAATCAAATAAATATTTAATTTTAACTTTACTTTCCAAAGAGCAGTGATTAATATTAATTAAAAATGATTTTTCATCTAATTTATATGGAAATCTAATATGTTTATAATCAAATAATTTCATACCAATAGTTCCAAATTCTAATGCTAAAAGACTTGAAATATCATCCAAATATTTTTCTTCAAAATCAACTAAAATAATATATTCAACTCTTCCTTTTTTGGTATATGCATTTAAAATATGGATGTTTTTAGCACCACTATCCATTATTTTTTCAGTAATATAGGGAATTCCTTCAGGTGGCAAATCATCAATTGTAGTCATTATTAACATAATATCAAAAAATAAAAAAATAAAAGATTTAATTTAAATCTTTCATTATATTTGCAGCTCTTTTAGCCACATCTCTTGCCCTTTCAATTCCACCAGGAATAGATGAAGTTATATAAGCACCTTTTGTTGCTTTTTTAGCAATGACTTCACTTTCATCAACACCCATTGCACCTGCAACGGCAGCAGGAACAATTACATTAACGATAGTGTGTCCGCAAAGTTGTAATTCTGTAACAGGAACTGATGCAAGAGGTAAAACTTCCAATACATCTTGTTTTTTATTAACAACCGCATCAGGAATTATTTCATTGGCTAATTTTTCCATAACTATTTTTTCACCTTCAATTTCTATTTCAACATCGACATTAGTATCAAAACCAGCATAATTATCTAAAAATGGATTTTCTTTCCTACGTGATCTTCCAGCATATTTAGTAATCATGATTTTAATGTCCTTATCCATCATTCCACTAAATAAACTAGATGCCGCCTTACAAACATTATTAAGTTTTTCATCATCTAGTGCTTTTGTAATATCACTTAAATCCATTCCTTCAGTGATTTTTTCTTGTGTAAATTCTGCAATCCTTAAAGTTTCTTTAGTTAATGCACCTTCAGTTGCTAAAATCATTGCACGTGTAACTGGTCCTCTTCTTACTTGTTCTGATTTACGTGCAATGGTGTTTGTAGCTATTTTTGCTATTTCAGGTTCTAACCAGAAATTAGTTTTAATTTCTTTGATTTTTTCTGCAGCTTGATCAATATCTCCATTTGTTGAAAGTAAAACTTTAAGTGCTAAAATCGCATCAGCAGTCATATGTCCTAAAGGTGGTTGTAAAGGTCCACCTGAAAATCCTGCACCAATGTCCAAAGATTCTTCAAAAGCCGAAAGCATTTCTTCAAATGCAATCATACCAACTACGGAAGGTCCTCCAATATCTTTCATAATGACTCCTAAATCCCCTACTAAATTTGCAGTATCATATTCTTCGCCAGTCCCCCTAATATGTAATTTTTCAGGAAGTCCTGCCACTTCACATGCTCCTAAACCTGCAACATATGCACTGTTTGCTACAAAAAATTCACCATATTCTTCAGCAACTTCTGAATCTGGATGAACAATTTCTAAAATTGCTGCAACACCTAAAATTGCTGCAATAATCGGGCTTGGAGGCATTCCCACATTAGCAAATGCTTGCAACATCCCCTTAGTACCTGCTTTAGCACCATTAATTGCTAATTGTGAAAACCCAATATCTTCACCTAATGCATTGTGTCCATATAATGGACCTCCACCCACACCCAAGGGCAAGATACTGCCATCAATTGGAGTTAAACTATTATTAAACACCTCATCATAAACTGCTTTAACTGCAGCATATCCTGAAATTCTGTTATTTGCTTTTGGTGTTGGAATAGCTAATACTCCGCATCTGTCCACACCTGCAATCATACGTGCCATTGCACCTAATTTTCTGTTACCTGCCGGAACACCAGCTTGTGCATTTGAACCTGCAAAATAACATAAAGTTGCACTTAATAAAGCAGCATTTGCTGCATCCGCACCAGCATTTTCAGCTGCTTCGATGGATTTTCTTAAAAGATCATCAATTGGAAGTTCTCCAATATTTTCATCAGTTAACTGAAGATTAACTCCCCTTAAAACTTCCTCAGCAATTACATTAGCAGAACAAATTGCTGCAATATTTAACATACCATGTCCTTTAGTTAATGCTTCAAGTCTATCACTAGACATATTATCCATATCTATTGTAGAAGCCATAACTGCTGCAATAATCTCTTTATTCATAATTTCCCTCCAAATAACAATTGTTAAACAAAATAAAGCTTAACTAATTAATATTTTAATAAGAACATGTAATAAAGTTTTTGAATTAAAAAAAGAAAAAAATGGAATAATTCAAAAGAATTATTCGTCTTTAAATGGTTGCGGGAGTTCACAAACTCCACTATTTTTAGCAAGATATGCATATGCAAATGCCGCACAAATTGCACCAAGTATAGGTCCAACTAAGTATATTGGGAAGAATCCCCAAAGGTTTTGACCTCCAAGAATCATGTCCATCAAGTACGGTCCGAATGTACGTGCAGGGTTGATTGAAGCACCAGTGAATGAACCTAAAACTACGATTACAGCAGTTACAGTCATACCAATCGATACTCCTGCAAAACCAGGTTCTGCCTTTTTATCAACTGCAACACCCATTATAACCATCATTAAGAAAAATGTTCCTATAAATTCAGCAAACATAGCTTGCATATATCCAATACCAAGACCCGGAGCTGTTGCACCCAATCCTCCGATTGTAACAGCCTGAGCCCCAAGACACAGGAATAATGCAAGGCTTCCAAGACATGCGCCAATTAATTGTGCAACAATATAATAAATACTATCAACTAAAGGAATGTTTTTAGTTACAAGCAATCCTATAGTTACAGCTGGATTAAAATGTGCACCAGATATCCTACCAAATGCATATATTCCAATCATTACAGTTAAACCAAAGGCTAAAGCAATTGCAATCCAGTCACCAAGACCTCCCAAAACACCAATGCCTACATTAGCAGGATTGATACTTTGAGATACTAAAAGGGTTACAACTGCTGATCCTGTACCAAAAAATACAAGGAAAAAGGTTCCCAATAGTTCTGCAAAAAATTTTTTTCTTATATTACAAGGCATTTTTTCACCTATACAGCTTCTCTCCATTGACAGTATTCATGAGTGTTATCCGCTAAACATGCAGAAGCACATTGTTTACATCCTCTTACTGGAGAACCGGGAGTTTTTTTGTCAAGTGCTATAATATTTGTCATCATTGTTGCTGTAATAGGTTCTGAAGTTAAAAGACATGGGTAATCTGCCAATCTCATAAGAGATGAGAACCTTACAGAAATAGCACATGCCGGATATGTGTATCTTTGCGGGTTCATTAACACTTCATTTTCTAAGATAGGTGTGAAATCAATTTCCATACCTTTAATTCTAGGGATAATTTCAAATCCTGCAGAGGATCTCATTTTTCTTGCATTGCTCATTGCATTGAATCCTCTGTAAATCATGTCCATGAAATCACAATTGTGCAGCTCAGCAGCTGCACCTCTTGTAGGATATTGTTGTACATAGTTATGGAATCTTTTATTTAACAAGTCAACAATCATTGGAGCTGTGAATCCATCAAGTTCCAATAAGAATTCAGTTGCACATGCCGGAGCACCAGTTGAAAGTTTTAATACATCAAATGGAGTTTTAAATTTATCGATGTTGTTTCTTAATGAGTTTTCAATAACACCTGTAGTAGCTTCTATAATAGCCATTATCACATCATCTTTACACATATTGTAAGTAGACTGACCAATGTGGTGTCCAATGTCCCCAACACAGTATGCTGGAACAGTTACAATGTTACCATAGTGTACACCATCATCCATTGCAGCTTTAACAGATTTGGTCATTGCCTTTTTATACTTATTCATGTGATCTCTTACATCAAATGAAGAATGATTTGCATTATCCATTAAAGTACCTTGTCCTTCAATAGGAGTTTTGTAAATCATTTGTAATGTTTCAATTTCTTTTTCAGTAGCCTGTGCAGCAGTTAAACCATCTTCAATTGCATGAGCAAATGCATCTCCAATACCATAAGAAGTGTTCATACCCCATGATTTTGCAGATAAAATTGCCTGTTTGTGGTGAACTGGAATATCTACTGTTTTTAATATTTGGTTTACAACATTACTTGTACTTCCCGGCATTAAAGCAAAGTCAACTACACATGTAGGTCCATAAAATCCGCCATATCTCCTGATGGATTCTTTAGCAATTAATGCTTCCGCATCAGCAATTGCTTGAACAAATTTGTCCACACTATCTGCAAAGTCACCATCTTCGTCACATAATATTTCAAATACCGGAGGAGTTTGGAAATGTTCAATGAACGGATCATCTTCACATTTCAAAGTCTTTGTGATGGAAGACAAAATTTCATAATGGTTTTTAACAGATTCTTTATGCAAGTTAATCACAGATTCTGCTTGGTTGTCAAGTGCTTTCATGTTTGAAACAGCATCAGCATATGGTTTTGCATCAACTATTTTAAAGTCATTATACCTATTTTTTGATACAACAGAAACATCAGCCTTTTGAGCAGCCATTGCTTCGTCAATCATTTTTTCATATAATTCTTTCATACAATCACCTATATTCATACTAAGAAAAGTACAAATAGTTATCCATACTTAACTAGTCAGTGTGATTAAATATATGTTACATAATATTTAAATCTAGTTAAATAATTCCAATAAAAAGAAACAATTAGCTAAATAAAATTATTAAAAATTAGAAAATAATAGAATAAAATAAAAAAAGAATAATGAAAAATATTTACAAATCTTAAGTTGATTAAACTGCATCAGAACCTCTTTCACCAGTTCTAATCCTAATTACTTCTTCAACATCAGAAACGAATATTTTTCCATCACCAATATCCCCAGTTCGAGCATTTTCCAGAATAATATTAATAATCCTATCCAAATCCTCTTCGTTAACAATTAATTCGACTCTTGTTTTTGGAATCAGATCAATACAATAGCTAGAACCCCTGTAAGATTCTTTAATACCAGTCTGTCTTCCCCGACCTTTAACTGTTGAAACATTCATCCCTTCACATCCGGCAGCCAAAAGCGCTAATTTAACAGGGTCAAACATTTCTTCACGTATTACTGCAATAATCCTTTTCATAATATCCCTCTTTATTAAATTCTATATCCTGATTCTTCATGTAATGCAGAATCAAGACCCATTATTTCTTCTTTATCATCTACCCTTAATCCAATTAAAATATCTAACACTTTTCCAATGAAATAACTTACGGTAAATGAATATGAAATAGCTGCAACAACTGCTATTAATTGAATAATCAACTGTTCAGGATTTCCATAAAATAGACCTGCCACACCATTTATTGATGGTGCTGCGAATAAACCAGTTGCAATTAATCCCCAAACACCAGAAAGTCCGTGAACACCAAATACATCCAATGCATCATCATAACCAAATTTGCTTTTAATATAAAAAACTGCATAATATGAAATCAACGATGCGCCTAAACCAATTATTATCCCGCCAGAAAGTGAAACAAAACCCGCAGCAGGAGTGACTGCAACAAGTCCTGCAACTGCACCAGTAATTGCACCTAAAACTGTCGGTTTTCCATCATTGAGCACATCTAAAAGCAACCAAACAATCATTGCAACAGCTGCAGCAGTATTTGAAACAAGAATTGCAGAACCTGCAAGACCATTAGCTGCAAGAGCAGATCCTCCATTGAATCCCATCCATCCAAACCATAGGAATCCTGCACCTAGAATTGAGTATCCTAAGTTATGTGGAAGCAATGATGTATCCTTTCTTTTTCCAAGTATTAAAGCTAGAGCAAGAGCTGAAAAACCAGAGTTAACTTCAACTGCAACACCACCTGCAAAATCAATGGCTCCAATGTTCATTAACCATCCTCCACCCCAAATCCAGTGGCAAATTGGAATATAAACAAATGTTGCCCATAATATGATAAATATTACCCATGCTTTTGTTTTCATTCTTCCAACAATTGCTCCTGATACAACTGCAGCAGTTAATCCTGCAAATGTTAGCTGAAATCCGGCAAAGACAAATGTTGGAATAGTTCCTGTCAGAGAACCTACACCAATTCCTTCCATGAATAATGTTTTTGGAATTCCTATTAAACCCGCAAAACTTAAATCTGCAAATGCAAATTGATAACCATACATAACCCAAAGAATACTAACAATTGCAAATGCTATTAAAGATAGAAACATTGAGTTTAATACGTTTTTTCTTTTTGATAAACCACCATAAAAAAATGCAATACCTGGAACACTCATTAATAAAACCATAATCGTTGCAATAAGCATCCATGCAGTATTTCCTGTACTTAAAACCATAATAATCACTAAATAATTAAACAAAATATATTAACGGAAAAATATTGTCGGAAAATATATTCCATTAAAAATATTTTGTAAAAAATAGTATATAAATGTTTAGTAAGTTTAAAAAAAATAAAAAAATAAAAATTGGTTATTTACCAATATCCTCTACTAATTCTTTTGCATAAGGAGTAATATTCTCATTAAGCATTTTTTCCAAGAATTCACCAGTATAAGTTCCAGCTTTAGCAATGTCTTCAGGTGTTCCAGTAGCAATCACCTGACCACCACCGTCACCTCCTTCAGGACCTAAATCAATAATATGATCAGCTGTTTTAATAACATCCAAATTGTGTTCAATAACAACAACTGAATTGCCCGCATCAGTCAATCTTGCTAAAACATCAAGCAACCTTTCAATATCGGCGAAATGAAGACCAGTAGTAGGTTCATCTAAAATATATAAAGTTTTGCCGGTGCTTGTTCTAGATAACTCTTTAGCTAATTTAATTCTCTGAGCCTCACCACCAGACAATGTTGTTGCAGGCTGACCAATCTTCATATAACCTAATCCAACATCATATAAAGTCTGAAGTTTTTTAGTAATCTTTGGAATATTCTCAAAGAACTCTAGTGCTTCTTCAACAGTCATTTCCAAAACTTCATAGATATTTTTACCTTTATACCTAATATCCAAAGTTTCTTCATTGTATCTTTTACCACCACAAACTTCACATGGCACATAAACATCTGCTAAAAAGTGCATTTCAATTTGAACAATACCATCACCAGAACATGCTTCACATCTTCCCCCTTTTACATTAAAAGAAAATCTTCCAGGTTTGTAACCTCTAGCTTTAGATTCTGGAGTGTTTGCAAATAACTCACGAATATCAGTAAACACTCCAGTATAAGTTGCAGGATTTGAACGTGGAGTTCTTCCAATTGGTTTTTGATCTATTGCAATAACTTTATCAATATTTTCCAATCCTTCAATTTCCTTATATTTACCGGCGAAAGTAAATTTCTTAGCTAATTTACCTTGAACCCCTTTGTATAATATTTCATTAATTAAACTACTTTTACCAGACCCACTAACCCCTGTTACACAAGTAAATTTACCTAATGGGATATCCACATCAATATCTTTAAGGTTATTTTGAGCAGCACCAACAATTCTTATGAAATTACCATTTCCAGGTCTTCTCTGTTTAGGAATTTCTATTTTTTTAACCCGTGATATGTACTGACCAGTAATGGAATCTGGATTATTCATAATGTCCAGCGGTGTTCCCTGAGCCACAACCTTACCACCGTGCTCACCAGCACCCGGACCGATATCTACAACATAATCAGCAGACAAAATTGTTTCTTCATCATGTTCCACTACCACAAGAGTATTTCCCAAATCCTTAAGTCTTTTAAGAGCATCAATAAGTTTTATATTGTCTCTTTGGTGAAGCCCAATACTTGGTTCATCTAAAATGTAGAGTACTCCCACCAGACCAGAACCAATCTGAGTGGCCAATCTAATCCTTTGAGCTTCTCCACCAGATAAAGTACCGGAAGATCTTGACATGGACAAATAATCAAGTCCAACTTCAACTAAAAAGCTTAAACGTTCTTTAATTTCTTTTAAAACTTCTTTTGCAATGAAATTCTCTCTTTCAGTTAATTTTAAATCCTGGAAGAATTGATATGAATCTTTAATTGCCATATCACAAACATCAATAATTGATTTTCCGCCAACAGTAACTGCCAATACTTCTGGTCTGAGTCGTTTACCTCCACAAACATGACATTTTCTATCAGACATGAACTTTGAGAGGTATTTTCTTGAATAGTTGGATTTAGTTTCCACATATAACCTTTCCATTCTTGGAATAACACCTTCAAATTTACGGTTAACCATGTAAGATTTATTTCTTCTTTTAAAAGTGAACGGGATTTTATCATTACAACCATAAAGAATTGTATTTTGATATTCTTTATCCAATTCATTAAATGGAATGTCCATACTGAAATTAAAATACTCGGATACTGCCTCAAGCATTTGGTAATAATAATTTTCTTTTGTTGAAGATTTTGACCACGGCGCAATAGCTCCTTCACTTAATGTTAGTGTTTTATCCGGAACAATTAAATCCGGATCAATCTCCATCTTAGAACCAATACCATTACATTCTGGACAAGCTCCCTGAGGAGCGTTAAATGAAAACATCCTTGGAGTTAATTCTTCAAAGTTTATTCCGCAATCAACACATGCAAAATGTTCTGAGTATTTTTTCTCATAATCCTCATCATCCTTGGTGAATAATACGGTAATTAAACCTTCAGAAAATTCTGATGCAGTTTCAAGAGAATCAACCAATCTCCTTTTAAAATCAACATCCCGTCTGGTTTTAAGTCTATCAACCACAACATCAATACTGTGTCTGTATGTTTTTGCAAGGCCAATATCTTCTTCCAATTCTCTTATCTCACCATCAACACGTACTCTTACAAAACCTTTGTTTCTTAAATCTTCAAAGACATCTTTGTGCTGACCTTTTTTATCTCTTACAATAGGTGCTAGGATTTGGATTTTAAGACCTTCCCCTTCCTCGATGATTGAATCACCTATTTGTCCAAGAGTTTGTTGTGATATTTCTTTTCCACAATTAGGACAATGAGGAATTCCAACCCTTGCAAATAATAATCTCAAGTAGTCATAAATTTCAGTAATTGTACCCACAGTAGATCTTGGGTTTTCTCTTGTAGTCTTTTGATCAATTGAAATAGCCGGAGATAATCCTTCAATGGATTCCATTTCAGGTTTTTTCATTTGACCTAAGAACTGTCTTGCATAAGCTGATAAAGATTCAACATATCTACGCTGTCCTTCAGCATAAATTGTATCGAAAGCTAATGAAGACTTACCTGATCCGCTTAAACCTGTAATTACAATGAATTCATCACGGGGGACGCAAACATCAATGTCCTGTAAATTGTGCTCACGTGCACCTCGGATGATAATCTGTTTTTTAGAATCTTCAGTCATGATAAACCTCTTTTATATTATTTATTTAATAAACCTCTTTTAAAAAAATATTCAGAGAGCAAATGAAAAATAATAATCATTCGTATTGCATAAAACAAATGTTTGATTTCAGAGTATATAAATCTTTTTTCAATACAAATCATTAATATTTATTATATAATAAATATTTTGGAATTTCAAATGACAAATGATAAAATTCGATAACCGGAAAGATAAGACATGACTGACAGAACAGAACACATGTTAGACATCTGATGAATATCATAATTAATAGACTGTACCTCAATACATTCAATAAAAGAAAGCAATGATGATTTTGATGAATAATAATGAGTTTATTAATAGCTAATAAAAATACTCCTCATCAAATTACTTATCCATACCTTTTAAAGCATAAAGTTTGTTTCTCAAATCAGCAGCCCGTTCAAAGTCAAGTCTTGCAGCCGCATCTTTCATATCTTTTTCTATATCCTTAATGAGTAATCTAAGCTCATCTTTAGGCATTTTTTCAATATTAGCTCCAGCAATTTTATACCGTTCATCTTCCTCAGCCAATTTTTCTTTTAATGTCCTTTGAGTTGATGTTGGAGTAATTCCATGAACTTCATTGTATTTCATTTGTAGTTTACGCCTTTTAAGTGTTATATCATATGCATTTCTAACAGAATCAGTCATTTCATCAGCATACATTATCACACGACCGTTAACATTTCTTGCTGCACGGCCGATAGTTTGGATTAATGAAGTTTCATTTCTTAAAAACCCTTCCTTATCTGCATCCAAAATAGCTACAAGAGATACCTCCGGCAGGTCTAAACCTTCCCTTAAGAGATTTACACCCACCAATACATCGAATTTGCCACGTCTTAAATCATCTACAATTTCAATTCTCTCCAATGTGTCAATTTCAGAATGCATGTATCTTACTTTAATACCTATACGTGCATAATAATCAGTCAAATCCTCCGCCATCCTTTTAGTTAAAGTTGTAACTAAAATTCTTTCATTTTTCTCAGCAGTTGCTTTAACTTCTTTAAGCAAATCTTCAACCTGACCTGAAACCGGTCTAATTATAACTTCAGGATCAACGAGTCCGGTTGGCCTTATAATCTGTTCAACAACATTTCTTGATTTTGAAAGTTCATATGCTGCAGGTGTTGCAGATACATAGATTACTTGATTAACGGATG
This sequence comes from Methanobrevibacter gottschalkii DSM 11977, assembly GCF_003814835.1. NCBI lineage: Archaea > Methanobacteriati > Methanobacteriota > Methanobacteria > Methanobacteriales > Methanobacteriaceae > Methanobrevibacter > Methanobrevibacter gottschalkii. The sequence goes on along the minus strand of NZ_RKRG01000002.1, from coordinate 354,390 downwards.
ATTCAAATTCATCGAATCTTAAAGGACGATTTTCTTTAGCAGACGGCAATCTGAAACCATAATCAACTAATGTTTCCTTACGTGCACGGTCCCCATTATACATTCCTCTAATCTGAGGTACAGTAACGTGAGACTCATCAATAATTGTTAAAAAATCATCCGGGAAGTATTTTAAAAGAGAGTAAGGTTTATCTCCCCAATGACGTCCGGACAAGTGCATGGAATAGTTTTCAATTCCAGGACAGTATCCCATTTCTTTAAGCATTTCTATATCAAAACGGGTTCTCTGTTCTAACCTTTGGGCTTCCAACAACTTACCCATTGCATTAAGTTCAGATAATCTCTCATCCAATTCACTTGTAATTTTTGAAAGTGCCTCATCCATCTTATCTTGGCCAACAACGAAATGCTTTGCAGGGAAAATCATGTATCTTTTAAGCGATTCCTGTTTTTTTCCTGTAACTTTATCAATAATACTAATTGCATCTATTTCATCACCGAATAGTTCAATTCGTATTGGCGGTGTTCCATGAACAGGATTTATTTCAATAACATCTCCCCTAACTCTAAATTGACCACGGGCAAATTCAATATCATTGCGTTCATATTGCATGAAAACTAAACGAGCCAGGATTTCTGACCTATCATAAATATCTCCAACGGATATTCCAAAAGCAAATTCACCATAATCTTCAGGCGAACCAATACCATAAATACAACTAACACTGCTAACAACGATAACATCATCCCTTGATAATAATGATTGTGTTGCTGAATGCCTCATTATATCAATATCATCATTAATAGATGCTTCTTTATCAATGAAAGTATCTGTTCTTGGCACATATGCTTCAGGCTGATAATAATCATAATAACTAACAAAATATTCAACTGCATTATCTGGGAAAAATTCTTTAAATTCCTCATATAACTGTGCAGCCAAAGTTTTGTTATGGGAAATAACAAGAGTGGGTTTTTGAACCTTTTCAATGACATTTGCCATTGTAAAAGTCTTACCCGAACCAGTTACACCCAAAAGCGTTTGTTCCTTTATGCCTTTTTTTATACCTTCAGCTAATGAGTTAATGGCCTTTGGTTGATCACCTAATGGTTTATAAGGTGAATTTAACTTGAATTCTTTCATAATATCTATTTATTAATTGAAACATTGAAACTGACATGAATGTAACTTGGAGCACAACAAGGAACTATTTTTTCATCCCTGATTGCAATTTCCCCATAGTTTTTAATCTTTTTTTCCAAATCATTTTTGATTTTGCCTGCATTATCATAATTATAAACTCTAAGAGATCCCAAAAACACAGTTTTAGTAGCCATATTCATTACTGATATATCCTCTACCAAATCCTGCTCCCCATATTTAGCTAAAAGTTCATTAGATTTATCAGCTAATTCTTTTTTTATTGTTTCTTTATCCATTTTATTCCCTCAATGCCTGTGCTATACTTTTAGCAATAGATACACGTGAAGTGTCAGAAGATAATGTATTAGTTCCGATAATTTTACTTGCACCAGCAGAATAGATTCTAGTTACACCATTATTTGTTAAAATTGGATGAACACAGCATACATCAACAGCAGAAGCGCCATACTGTTTTAAAATATTAACTGCATTAACAATTGTTCCCCCAGTAGCAATAATATCATCAACAATAATCGCATGCATGCCTTTTACAGAATCAATGTTAACCGTGTTCTCACTTTCACTATCACATCTTACATCTACAATTTTAGTTTCAACTTTATCAGGTCCTAAACGAACTTTAGTTAAATAAGTACAGTCACAACCAATAATTTCAGATATTTCTTGTGCAAATCCATATGCACCTTTATCAGGGGCAACAATTAATGGTTTAAGTTCTTCTTTTTTAAAGAATTTTTTATCCAGATATTCGGCAATAGCCGGCATTGCAGATAAATTTCTTGCAGGAATATCAAAAAAATCTAAAACGCATGCTTCATGAATATTAAATGTTATAAATTCATCAGCACCTACTGTCTGAATCAAATCACAAACAATTTTAGCAGAAATTGTTTCTCCGGGATTGAAACGCTTTTCCTGTCTTGCATATCCCATATACGGAACTACAACTTTCACTTTTTTAGCACCTAAATCCTTAAGATTAGCTATTATGAATAACAATTCCATTAAATTCTCATCCTGAGGATATCCAGTTGATTGGATGACAGTTACTGCTTCATCTTCAACATGACCATTAATCTTCAAATATCTTTCTCCATCCGGAAACTTCCTAGTTTCGACATAACATAATTCTTCTCCAAGTTCGCGTGCTACACTAGCTGCTAAATCCTGTGATGATGAACCACCTATAATCATAATATCACCAAAATTTTTATATGAATATAATTATATTCTTTGTAATTAAAAAGGTTAAGTATTAATATTTAAAAGTATTATAAAAGTTAATCATGAAAAAATTAAATGTCGCACTTATAGCATTGGTATTAATAGTTGTTGCATTTTTAGCATCAACTATTGTAAGCCCGGTTCTAATAGTTGCTGAAGATGCATCTGAAGACAATGGTATTGATATGGCTGCGACTATTGGTTTAACTGGTTTTAACTGGATTTATCCCGGTAATTCTGTTAACGCTCAAGGTCAAACATTACATAATGTTTATGCAGACTATCCTGATAATCCATATGGTGCTGCCCGTGACATAATGAGTTATACATACCATGTCACCCCACATATCATAATTAGTATTAACAATGATGCAGCTGCAGCCATATTCGGAGAAAACATCATAGATGATATTCGTGCAAATGATGGTTATAACGGATATGCAGGTAATGATAAAGTTTCAGGAAGTATGGATAGAGGAGACGCTGTTGGAACTGCAATGGCAGAAAATGGAATTAATATAATTGAAATTCCAATACAATTTTTAATAGGGAACATTAGCCCCCACTTTGTCTAATTTCCCTTTTTCTTTTTTTAATGCATCATTACATAAAATGAAAGTGCAACCCCTACAAAAGAAATAGCCATCATAATCAGACCATGTTTCTTAAGTGCCGGGTGTTTTGATTGCACTAAGAAAAATGGCATGAAAAATCCAAAGAAAGTAAATGTTGCAAAAACAGTATTTTTTGAAATCAACCCAATAAAAAAACCACTCCATGATAAAAATATAGTAGCAATATAAGCTGCAATTAATGCCTTTTTATTAATTTCAAGATCTTGTGTTCTATAAACCCTAAATTGATTAGGTTTTAGACCTTCAACCAATGGAGTACCGCATTTAGCACAGAAATCATAATCATCCTGATTTTCAAATCCGCAATTTTTACATAATCTTGTCATTAATTAAAATTAATATTTCCTTATATAAATTATTTTTTAAGCACCATAGCAATTTCACTAAATTGATCGCCCAAATAATTGACATTTGTTAAATTATCAAAATATTTAAAATTTAATTTTTCCAAAACTCTTTTTGACCGGGTATTTTCACACCTGTAAGTTGCATAAATTTGATTTATGTTAAAATCCTCAAATGCTCTTTTAATTAAAACTTCCGATCCTTCAACAGCATATCCATTTCCCCAATACTCTTCAGCAATCCAATATCCAAGTTCAGCAGAATTATCCCCCCAATAATGATTACAGTCTGGATGAAACAATAATCCAACACAGCCAATTGGAACATTATCTATAACAACAGCATAAGTTTCTTTTTTTGAAAATACAGTTTGAATAATATTTAAACTATCTTCAACACTTTCATGTGGTGGCCAGCCAGCAATCGGACCGATATTCGGGTTTTTAGCAAAATGATATAAACATTCCGCATCTGAAATTTGCCATGGCCTTAAAGTGAGATTTGCAGTTTTAAAAATCATTAATTAAATTATGTTCCAAATAATATAAAAATTTTAAATACAAACACCGTTTAATATTTAACTATGAAAGTCAAAGATGGGATTATCGGTTTGGTAGTAGGGGATGCATTAGGTGTTCCTGTTGAGTTTTACAGAAGAGAAGACCTTGAAAAGAATCCCGTGACAGGAATGAAAAGTTATGGAACATACAATAAACCTGCAGGAACCTGGTCTGATGATACTTCACTGACAATAGCTACAATGGCCAGCATTATAAACAAAAAATGCATTGATTATTCAGATATCATGGAAGAGTTTATTGAATGGCGGAAGAATAATAAATACTCCCAAGAGGAAACCTTTGACATAGGCATTACAACACGTAATGCATTGGACAGCTACACTCCAGGAATCAATCCGCTTTGTGGAATGGGAGGTGAGGGAGACAATGGAAATGGTTCTTTGATGAGAATTCTTCCTCTGGCTTTTATTGGCAATATCGATTATGAAACAATTGAAAACATTTCATCTTTAACCCATAGACATGAAAGATCAAGAATTGCTTGCGTATTATATGTTGAAATTGCCAGATCAATGATTAGTAACTCCAACTTAACTATTAACGAACATGTTAAAAATGCAAGTGCTAAAATCATTGAATATTACAAAGATTCAGAAGAACTCAGTAATTTTAAAAGAATCTTTGATGATGATTACTCGAAAGGAGTTTCAGGTAAAGGTTATGTTATCTCCACATTTGAAGCGGTTATTTATTGCCTGGAAAATACAAATAATTATAAAGATGCAGTTTTAAAAGCAGTTAATTTAGGTGATGATACCGATACTGTAGCAGCTATTTGCGGTGGACTTGCAGGCATTTACTATGGTTTTGATGAAATTCCTATAGAGTGGATTAGTGAAATTCGTCAGATTGAAACAATTATTGATTTATGTGAAAAATACGAGGTAGCATGTGATGAATATTTATGAAACTATTAAAAATATTAGAGCATCCTGCGATAATTATGTGGATCCAAACCTGCTGGCATTCATTATTGATGATGATAACCATATGGGAGACAACAATATCCTAGAAATTAAAGGTTATGATATCAGAGATAATGACGCCTATGAAGAAAGACTTTTCAAAATTCATAAAAACGAAAATATTTTCCTACCATGTGGAATGATTACTTTTATACCAGTTTTAAATGAATGTGACATATTTTCCACTAAAGACTATAGCTTAAAACTTTCACCGGAAGAATTTGACAAATACTGTGAACAAGAAGAAAAGTTATTTGGAATTTTGATAAAAAAAGATTCCACTGATTATAAAATCGGACAAACAGATGTCTGCAACTGCAGTATTACTGCATCATTTAAAGAATTTAAAAAAGCAGACGGGAAATTTTATAAAAAAATTGAAGAAATAATAGAAAGTAAAATTATCGATTAAAAAAATTCAATGCAACCTAATCTAAATTCGAAAAATACTGCATGTGACAATTATCCAATGCAGATTAAAAATAAAAAATAGAAATCCAACTTAATTTATAGTTGGATTGTTTAAACCTGTTTGTGGAACCTTATCTGCAACTTTAGAACTCAAGTTCTTCATTTTTGCAATTAACTTATCTTTAGAAGAACCACTAATTAGAATGTTTTCTAAAACATCACTTAATGTTTCAGTTGGAATGATTTCAATCATATCCTCATATTTTTTCTCAATCATGACATCTTTCAAGTTAGATTTAGGAATTAACACTTTTTTCATTCCAGCTTCAGCAGCTGCTTCGATTTTAGCAGTTGCTCCACCAATAGGCATTACATCACCACGAACATTAAGTGAACCGGTTAATGCAACAGTCTGATCAATTGGAATTTCTTCAATAGCTGAAATAACAGCTGTTGCAATACTTACACTGGCAGAATCCCCTTCCACACCATCATAAGTTTGGATAAACTGAACATGAATGTCATAATTTGAAATGTCCTTATTAGTGTATTTTTTAATTAATGCACTTACATTCTGAACAGATTCATTAGCAATCTCACCTAATTTACCAGTGGCAATGATTTTACCGCCAGTTTTAGATTGAGTCGGAGCTGCTTCTGCTGCAATAGGAGATACAATTCCGCTCCTGTCACCAATAACTGCAAGGCCATTAATAAGACCAACTCTTCCACCTTGAGCAGAAACCATACTGTAGTCTTTTCTCTGTAAAATAGACCTATCAGCTATTTGCTGTTCCAATGTTCTTGCATATTTTTTAGCTTCAAATACATGCTCAGCAGTTACAAGATTTGCTCCTTTTTCTATAGCCACATCCCCTGCAGACCTTACAAGTCCACCGAGGTCCCTTAATCTTAAAGTTAAAGCATTCTGTTTTCCGGATCTTCTTTTTGCTTCCATGATTATTTCATCCAATGCATCAGTTGCAAAATGAGGGATTCTTCCATCGTTTTTAACTTCCTGAGCTACGAACTGGACCAGTTTTTCTCTGTTTTCAGTAGTGTCTTCCATGTAATCCTTCATGAAAACTTCATAACCATATCCTCTGATTCTAGACCTCATTGCAATGTGCATTCCTTCTAAAACTTGAAGGTTACCGGATGCTACAAGCACAAAGTCACATGGTACTGCCTGTGATCTTACCATTGCCCCGCTTGAGTTTTCACTTTGACCTGTGATTGCATATTGTTTTTCCTGCATTGCAGACAATAACTCCTGTTGGGTTTTCATAGACATTGTACCAATTTCATCAATGTATAAAACTCCACGATTAGCTTTGTGAATCATACCTGCTTCCACACGTTCATGTGCAGGAGTTCCAAGTCCTCCGGACTGGTATGGGTCATGACGTACATCCCCCAAGAGAGCACCAGCATGAGAACCGGTTGCATCCATGAATGGTGCAAATCTTGAATCCTGATTATTAACCAATAATTTTGGAGACATATTACTGTTTTTTGGTTTAATCTGAATTGAAATAAGTAAAATTAAAGCTGCTGCAATAATAGATTCAAGTAATCTTCCATACATAAATCCAATTACCAGAATACCTCCAATTGCAAACATTGTAATAATAGTTTTCTTTTCTTCATGGCTTTTAGCAGACCCCTTAGTAGCTTTTACAATTTTTTTACCTTCACCTGCAGGCACTGTCCTTATTAACGGGTGGTTATTATCTTCCATGTTCGGGTATACCAATACATCTTTTAAAGTTTCGTGAGGTAAAATTTGCGCCATTCCTTTAGCAAGCATTGATTTTCCCACACCCGGATCACCAATTAGTAAAACATTCCTTCTTTGTTTTGCTGCCTTCTTAATTGTTTCTATGGAATCTTCATGCCCTATAACCTGGTCAATTAATAGAGGTGGAACTTCAATATCCTGTGAACTTTTAATATTGTCATAATCTAACATTGGTTTAGTTTCTTCGCCATGATCTTCTTTTTCCACTACCGGCTCAGCAACTAATTCTTGAGGAGAATCTTCAGTTATTTCTACTTCTTCAAATTTCATAAAATAAACCTCCTTTCAATAAATAAATTCATCATTAAAAAATTAAGTTAAATATACTATTTAAATATTATTTAAATCCGTATATTATATAAAGGTTTCTAATTTAGTAAACAAAAGTTACTTTAATAATTGGGTTTTTGTAATTTCAATTCAACAATGAAAACAAACCAAAATCAAAAAGTGAATTTTAGAAGACAAAACAAATATAAAAAGCATTCTTTTATGACATTATTACCTTACAAAACTCCAATGAATAATGTAACCGGCAATAAAATTCTATTAACTTCATTTAACCCTTAATTATTAACACAAAATCATTTTTCTGAATCCCAAATAACAATATTAAATGCATCAAATATGATTAAATTAAATTCATTTAAAAATTATTTATAATATTAACTAGATATATTCAAGCATGACAAACTGTATCATGGTTCAAGGAACCTCATCAAATGCTGGAAAAAGTATGCTTGTAGCTGCATTATGTAGAATATATAAAAACAGAGGATACAAAGTAGCTCCTTTCAAATCACAGAACATGTCTTTAAACTCATACACCACCAAAGAAAATGGTGAAATTGGAATAGCACAGATGCTACAGGCAGAAGCAGCGATGGTTGAACCGAGCATACATATGAATCCCGTTTTACTCAAACCAAAAGGAGATTTCACATCAAATGTGATTATTCAGGGAAAATCCATCGGGGATATGGATTTCTATGACTACCAGCATAAATACCATGATACCGCATTAGAAGCTATAAAAGAAAGCTTCAATATTCTAAAAGAGGAGTATGATGTGATTATTATTGAAGGAGCAGGTTCTCCTGCTGAAATCAATATGCGTGATCAGGATATTGCAAATATGGAAATTGCACATCTTGCAGACGCAAATGTTATTTTAATAGCAGATATCGAAATGGGCGGTGTTTTTGCAGCAATTGCAGGAACTTACGTATTGCTTGATGATTATGACAGGTCAAGATTAAAAGCAACTGTCATAAACAAATTTAGAGGCAATCTGGATATTTTAAAACCAGGGCTTGACAGAATTGAAGAAATTACCGGCGAACCCGTTTTAGGAGTTCTCCCATATGATGAAACTTTAAAATTGCCTGAAGAAGATTCCGCCTCACTAACCACACATAGCTTTGCAGAAGATAAGGACATTACAATTGGCGTCATTAGACTTCCAAAAATAGCCAATTTCACAGATATTGACCCGTTTGAATATGAAGATGATGTTGCACTTAAAATGATTGACATCAACGACAATATAAGTGATGTTGATGCTATCATAATTCCCGGAACACGCAACTCAACAGAAGACATGTTTGAACTTCGCAAAAGCGGTCTTGCAGATCAAATAATTAAAAAAGCAGATGAAATACCAATAATCGGAATATGCGGAGGCCTGCAAATTCTTGGAAATGTCATTTATGATGATGAAAAAAGGGAATCAAAACACGGAACAGTAAATGGTCTTGGCCTTTTAGATATTGAATCTGAATTTTCAAGAGCAGACAAAATCGTAACCCAATCAGAAGCCACAATACCGGATAATCTCGATGGTATTGCTGGTGCAATATTTAAAAACATTGCAGGTGAAAGCATTACAGGCTATGAGATTCACGAAGGTACCAGTGAACTATTAAGCTCTAAAGCATTATTAAATGTTAAAAAAGGACAGGGAAACAATGATGAGGGAATGATTGATGGGGCATGCAATGGAAACATCTTTGCAACTTATTTTCATGGAATATTCCACAATTACAACTTCAGAAGAGAATTTTTAAACTACATACGTACTAAAAAAGGCCTTGAAGCCAGATATGGTGAAGACCCATATGAAACTCAAAAAGATTATTCCCTAAACAGATTAGCCGAAATTGTTGAAGAAAATTTGGATATGGATATTATCGATGACCTGTTATTTTCCAAATAACTGCCTGTTGAAGTCATCTATTGAGGATAAACACCAGTCCTCTCTTTTTCATTATTCAGCCATGTTTTTAACATTAAATCTTCAAAATTATAATTTCCATCATGATATTTTATGATTCCCTTATCCTGTAGAGTTTTAATATACTTGGTTAAAGTAGCTGGAGACATGTCTAAACTCCTTTCCAGTTTAGACCAGGAAATATTCTCTTTGTTTAACATGGCGCATATTATCTTTTTTTCATATTTGTTTAAAGTACCCCATATCCTAATCCACATTACAAGAATTTGGTCCATGTTATTGAGGAAAATATAATCTATTGATTTTTCATCATATGTTTCATGGGATGATAATGCATTGTAAAAGCTATTTATATACATTGGAATTCCTTTTGTATACTCATAAAAACGATTAAAACCATCGTCAGTGAATTTTATTTCTGGAAATCTGTCATTGAAATAAGATTTGGTTTCATGCTTTGTGAAAGGATCTATATTTATTTGCATCATCCTTCCACCAAATGCTCCAGTTGCTCCATTCAACATTTCAATTGCATCTGATGTTTGTGAGATTGATCCGCTCATCACATAACTGACATTTGATTGGAATTGACTATAACTCCTCATTAACCAAAAAAAGGATTCTGGATTTTTTAACTTTTTAAGCATCTGGAATTCATCAATTATAATTATGAATCCATTAATGCCATCAATACTTTCAACAACATTTTGAGGATATTCCATTACAAATTTACTGATTTTTTTGTAATTGTCTTCGGTTGCTGGTATTGGTATTTCAGCCATATGAATGCCTTTTGAAAAGCTGAAATCTTTAATTTTTAATTTGTCAATTAATTTTTTCAAAAGAAAAGTTACTTTTTTACCGTCATGTATCTTATCATAGATTGTATTGTTCATTTCGTCCAATAATTCCAATAAAACTGATTGTGCAGTTAACTGCGTATCATCAATGCCCACAATTCTTGAAATATCAATGTATGAAACCAGAAAATTCTTTTTTGAGTCCTGTTTTAATTTTTGAAGTAAAAAAGTTTTTCCAACACCTCTAACTCCCCTTATTAATAATGATTGAGATATTCCGATTTCCAATGAATTTAGATAATACTCAATTTTTTTAATATCTTCAGTCCGGTTATAGAAATATCTGTCGATTTCATTAATTGGAATATGCAATGGAACAATACTCATTTAAAACACCTATCTTAAACTATGTATTTTAAAGCACATATACTTTAATAATTTAAAGTACTTCATATTGTTAAAGTTACTGCTGTAACTTCAAATGAATGAAGTAAAAGTTTATACTTCAAACAGATGAAGTAAAGTTTAACTCTTCAAACTGTTACCAAATACATACAAAATAATTAAAATAATTTTTACTGAGCATCAATATATCAAGTTCTGAAACTTCCTTAGCAACACCATTACCTTAACATTGCCAGTCAGTAAGGACAATCATTATGATGCAACTTTTGATTCATCAACAAGTTTCAAGCTGTAATCTGCATAGAAATATCTGAATCTATGATAATCAGTTATATGTCCCGATATCATCCAACAGAAATAAATATTGATTAATCTTTATTTTTATTTATACTGACCATAATACTGTTTTTTGCTTAAACATAGTATTATATATCTTTAATTTTAAATTAATAATTAATTTGTTTCTTTAATATTAGTTAACTGGAAAAAAATATTTTATTTTATACAAAACTATTTAATAAAGTAAGTATAAAAAGTATTCTATATAAAACTATTTATCTAATTAAGTAAAAATAGTATTTTATATAAAACTATGTGTTGAGGGACAATATGGTAAAAAGAGAATTATATCTAGAAAAAATTTACAATTTTATGGGCAAAAATTTAATAAAAATAATAACGGGCATGAGACGTTGCGGCAAATCCTATTTATTCAAATTAATTATCCATGAACTTAAAAAAAGAGGAACCAAAGATGAAGATATACTACTAATAGATTTAGAGTTACCCACATACAATCACATAAAAACACGAGAACAACTAGATGAAATTGTAGTTCCGTTCATAGAATCCCATGAAAACAAAGTTTATTTATTCTTTGATGAAATACAAAATGTTAAAGAATGGGAAGTAAGTATCAACAGCTACTACAAACTAGAAAACACCGACATATACATTACAGGATCCAACTCAAAATTAATGTCTGCAGAATTTGCAACATTATTAACTGGAAGATACGTAAATATAGAACTATATCCATTTTCATTTAATGAATTTTTAGATTATAAACAAGAATTAAATCACCCCCCTTCAATAACAAATGAACTAAATAGTGATTTGGAAAACTTTTTCGAAGAATACCAAAAATATGGCGGAATACCTCTCACCATATCCTCCCAACATGACAAAGAGCTAGTGTTAAATGGAATATACTCTTCCATAATCCTAAATGACATAGTAGAAAGATATGAAATTAGAAATGTTGGATTGTTCAATAGAATTGTAAAATATATAATTGAAAACACAGGAAATTTAATATCAGCAAATGCAGTATACAAATACTTAAAACATGAAAAACTTAGAATTACAAAACCAACTATCTACAATTACTTAGAATATCTTGAAAATGCATACCTAATTGCAAAAGCCTCAAAAGAAGATATTGCTGGAAAAAAAGAAATTATAGGCTCTGAAAAATATTATTTACTCGACACTGGATTTTATAAATCACAACTTGAGGAAAAGCAAAGAAATATAGACCACATATTAGAAAACATAATATTCATCGAATTAAAGCGACATGGATATAAAATAACAATAGGAAAAGTAAATGACTATGAAATAGACTTCATATGTAAAAAAAATAACCAAAAAATCTACATACAAGTTACATATCTACTGGAAAATGATGAAACAATTGAAAGGGAGTTTAGGCCATTATTAATGATTAAAGATAATTATCCAAAATATGTATTATCAATGGATAGAACTGTCCAACCTCAAAATGGCATAAAACACATGAATATAATTGATTTTTTGAAAAACTTTAACCATGATGAAATATTTTAAAATAATCTTTTGTTGTGTGTCAATATAGCGGGTTCACTAACCTCTTTTACAACATCACCAATCAGCAATGGCAAATCAGGACTATGCAACTTCTGGTTCCTTTTGACCAGCTTCATGTTGGCATTTGCATAATACATATTGAATTATGTACTACTTTTAGTGAAATTTGTTCGATAACTATGAACAAATAGCAATTCCATTCTCAAAAATAAGATTATCTTCAATATTTTCATAACCAAATGGGGAAAAAACATAAGATTGACAGAATCCAGAAAAATTTGGGTAAAATCGAATGTTTAAGTTCTTTTGATTTCATACCATTATATGAATCTTTTATTTTATATTTAACCCTATTAATATATAATTTTCACTTAATATATTAATTTTACTACATTTAAATTAAAAAATAAGAAAAAATATCAATAAAAAAATTTCATGACTCAAAAACTAATCAAAATTCAAATCACACAAGTTTTTGAAAGAGCTTAAATTTCAGATAATTTTATATTTTCTGAAAATATATAATTAATCAACAATAATACAGGAGTCTGAAAATCATGGATAATATACTAGCTACAACAACATTATATAAAAACTATCAACTGGCCATACCCAAGGTCATTCGCAGTCAATTTAAAGAACTGAACAGTAAAGACACAGTTATTGACTGGTTCATCAATGAAGAAAATGAAATCATAATAAAACCAAGAAAAAAAGTAAGTTTAGAAGATGTAATCGGAATCATTGAAGATGATGATCCAAGAAATGCAGTTGAACTAAAAAGGAGTCTATACAAATGAGCAAACTGTTAATCGATTCATCATTCATCATTGCATTGTTTAGGAAAAATGATGGGCTTCACCAAAAGGCCATTGAAAACAAGGACATGCTTAATAATGACTGCTACATCACAGACGGAATATTGGCTGAAGTAATGACAATTATTGGGCAGAAAACAAAAGACATTGGGTTGGTTAGAACAGTTTACAATTATCTAAAGGACAATTTCACCATCATTCATGAAAGTGAAATCAGCATGTACAATGACAATGTATTATCCGTTTTTGAAAAATACAATCAAAATAGCTTTAAGGTAAGTTTTATAGATTGCTCACAAGTCATAATATATAATCATTATAATTTGGATTATGTAATCAGTTTAGATAACGGATTTGGACTTTTTGAAGAAATAGAATTAAAAAATCTAAGTGAACAGAAGCGTACTATACAATTCATTAAATATAACATTTAAATACTCAAAAATTGTGTTAAATGAATATTCAATACATTTTTAAAGAATGACAATATTCAAAGCAATAAAAAGAATATTTGATAAATAAGCAGAATCTCAGATCCATCAAATAAATAAACAAAACTCAAAGCCATAATTTACCTACCAATCAACTCAGATTCAATGAAAATGAGAATTCCTACAGCAGTTTTTATAAAAATGTGAATGTTTTTGGAGGTATGAATATCACATCATCTTCTTTTTCTATGAAATCTGTTTTATTTGAAACCACAATTCCATAATCTGCATCATATTTATTCATTGCTTTTTTTATTTGTCTTCTTGTTTTGCTGCCTATCCCTGATTCTATCGGTATTGCATTGCCGAATAATTTTTTAACGATAAAGTCTACGCCTCCCTTTTGCGAATCATAATAAACATTGAAGTCGAATGATGTGTTATTGTTGTTTAGGTTAAATAGATTAGATGCAATTTGGTTTTCCAGTAATATTCCTTCATATTCACTTTTTGATCCTGCGCTGTTTCCGAATTTTATGTTTATGCAGTTTCTGATACTTGGTGTTGCAAGATTATATTTCCATGGTTTTTTAACTTTTTTGGAAGCTCCACCATAAGCTTCACTGTGAAATATCAATTGTGTCTTTTCCAATGTGTTGATAATATTGTTTATTGTTGTTTTGCCGCAATCCAAGTAGTTTGACAGTTTGTCATGTGATATTTCTCCCGGTTTTTGTGATGCCAGATACACCAATGTTTTATAAGCCAGGTTTTGATTGTTCTTGTTTAAATTGAATACATTCGCCATGTCGACAGTTATTACTTTGGATATTATTGTCCATAGTTTAGATACAATTATGTCCTCGAATTTGATGTTGAATGTTGCTGGAAATCCGCCATAGTTTAAATAAATGTTCCAGTCATTTAATGGATAACTATTTAAGCTTATTAAGTCCTTTTGGATTTTTAGTTCCTTTTCCTGTGCTGCTTCAATGTTTCCTGTGAATATCAAATCGATTAAGTCATTTCCGATATCTGTTTGGTAGTTGTACTTTAAGCTTAAGTGCTGGGAATAGTTTAATGGCATGACCGGCAGTATATTGAGCCTTCTGGCAGCATCAGAATTATAATTTAGATGAAGTGATGATGAACCTGCCAATATCAGGAAAATATATGGGGATTCATCATAAAGGGTTTTTCCGTTCATTGCCCAATTCATGTCAAAGTGCGCTTCATCTATGAAAATGAAAACAGGCCTATCCAAAAGTGCGGGGGACGTATTGTGAATTTCATCTAAATAAATTTCTATTATTTTTTTGATATCTGTTTCCCCTGCGAAATTAGTTGTTTCACATGAAATGTATAACAGATCACTTGAATTGAAGTTTTTTTCCTTTAACAGGTACTCATAGCATTGGTATAATATTGTTGTTTTTCCAACCCCACGAATTCCCGGAAGTACAAAGTATCTTTCTTCAGATTCCCCATCTAAAAAACTGTCAATCATTAATCTGAGCTTATCAAATTCGTTTTTGTTATTGAACTTGATGTTTTTATATGATAATCTCCTGTTTAGAATCATAGGTACTTCAGATAACTGTTTTATAAGATAGTTATAGATTACGTCTTCCATCATTAATCCTCCATTACATTGGTTTGTTTATAATTTATGGACATTATTATATAAATACTTGTTCATAAAATGCAAACACAAAATTAATCCATATGATCAAATAATAGACCATAATATTAGTGAAAGGATTGTTTTTGATGATGTATTATGTTTAAATGAACGGCAAGGAATAATTATTAATTTATCTTGATAAAAACAGTATATTTCGGTTTCAAGAATAATTGGATCTATGAAACTCCAAAATTTCCAGGTTTATGCATAACAATTATTCCACCAGTGCGCAAATTAGAAAAAACTTTATTATATTTCTTTAAATCATCATCCCCTAATTTTTTAGTTTAAGTAAGTTTTCCGCTCCCTTTTCAATTTCACGACTGCCCAATTTAAATTCTATCAATGCATATCTTCCATCATTTAGATATATTACACAATCTGCTTCAAGACCGCTGTCATCATTGTAATATAACACTTCTCCGTTGACTGAACTTGAATAAACCAGCAGGTCACATATACAGAGGTTTTCAAATATGAATCCAAAGGTTTCGAAGTCTTTCAGCAATTTTTTCTGGTGTCAAGTTAAGGCTTGCCACTGCTATTGATGGGTCAGTGAATTCTTTTTTGTGGGATTTTCTGATTGTGTTTGCAGATCTGATATTTGGCGACCATGCAGGAATGTCCTGAATAACATATAACCTTTCAAGGGCATTGATGTATAAATTATATGTTGGTGCAGAGATATCTCCGTGTTCAGTTCTTACATCTTTCATGAGTGTTTTTTTAGTTGGCAGTGCTGATATGTTCCGAGCATATGATTTTAAGATTGCTTTTACCCTTTGGGGGTTTCGTTTAACACCATCTACTTCTGAAACATCACTATTGCATATTATGCCTATGTAATCGGATACAATTGCCAATTGCTGTTTTTTGGTTTTTTTGTTTAGGGAATCGGGTCATTCCCCTCTCAGGCGGCAAATATCAAATCGGGTATTGTCAAATTTGATGTTACACCATCAATGTTTAAATCATGATTATTGAATAATTCCATTAATGAAATTTCACCTGTGGATTCACAGCTTTCATATAAACTCATCGGACGCATTACGATTCTTTTTATCCTACCTGCTTATTCCAATGATTCCTTCAGTTCACGGTCAGTATATCTTGGCAAATATTTTTTCATCACAATCACTTTTTAAATTTTTCACCCATTTCATTTTATACTTTTCACTAAATTTATTTTATATTTTTCATCCATTCTCGAGTGTCCTCCAAAAATCCAGAATTAATTTTTGAAACTGATTAAAAGTACTTCCATTCAAAACAAAGAAAAATTCGCATCAAAAAAATTACTTTTGACAGACACTTCCATTATTAACAAATAATGAACAAAAAGTAGTGGAATTATCCGCTAATTTTTAGTGAAATCTCTTATATCTAAAGAACAAATATTACTTATCCCTGTCTCGCTATAAAAATGAAAATGTTTTTGGAGATATATAAATTACATCATCATCTTTTTTTAGAGAAGAATAGTTATTTGCAACCACTATGCCATATTCACAATCATATCTGTTAATGGCATGTTTGATCTGCAGTTTCTTTTTCTTTCCACGTCCCACCTCAATTGGGATGATGTTTTCTGAATCCTTATGAATCAGAAAATCAACATTTCTTTTTTTGTCTGCATCATAATAAACTGTGAAATTTGTGAATTGCCTATTGGATAAGTTAAACAAATTTGACGCTACAAGATTTTCCAGAAGCAGACCTTCATAATCATCAGTTCCCAATAATGGGTTTCCTATTTTAGCTGACAGGGCGTGTCTGATGCTGGGTGCTGCAAAATAATATTTCCATGATTTTTTAACCCTTTTGGCTGAACCTCCATATGGTTCGCAATGGAAAATCAGATGAGTTTTTTCAAGCAAATCCAATATTTTGTTTACATTTGCGGTTGATGTTTTCAGATAATTTGCCAGATTCGCCTGTGTTAACTCACCCGGCTGTTGGAGGGCGAGATATCTCAATATACGTTTTGCATTGGATTGATTTTCAGAGGAAATCTCTTTTATCTGCGGCATGTCTTTTGTAATGACCCTTTCTGTGATTTCAACCAAGTCCTCACAGATTTCCCTATGGGACTTTTTGTCAAATAATATTGGAAAACCGCCGAATTTATAATACTCGTCCCAATCTGTTGAAGAATAATCCAAACAATTGGTCAATAAGTTATTTGCCTCAAATTCAGAGGCTGCCGCATTGTCAATATTTCCAGTGAATACCAGTTCTCTTAAATCATCTGATAGACTTCCCACATCAATGCCATACTTTAATTTCAGATGCTGTGTGTAGTTTAGTGGAGTTACGGATTTTTTGCGCATCCTTCTTGCAAGCTCATCGCTGCGTTCCAGATGAAGAGCAGATGAACCGGTAAATATCATGAAAATGTTATAAGATTTGTCATATATGACCTTACCGGATAAAGCCCAATTTTTATCGGTTTGTGATTCGTCGACGAATATGAAAACCTTTTCATCCAAATTCCTTATGTTTGCATGAAATATGTTTTTCAGGTATATTTCAACCATCTGCCTTATACTGCATTCAACCAGATCATTTAAATCGTCAAAGGAAATGTATAATACATTACTGGGAGGAATGTCCCTTTCTTTTAGGAGATATTCATATGCCTGCAGAACCAGCGTTGTTTTGCCAACGCCCCTGAGGCCCGGCAAAACTATAATCTTATTTGATGTATCTTCATTTAAAAAAGTGTCCATGTATCCTTTTATCTCATCCAGTTCCTCTCTGGAGTTGAATTTTTCATTGTTTTTAGATAACTCTTTGTTCAAGATATTGGGAACATCAGTCAGTTCTTCCTTAATGAAATTTGTGATTAATTCTTCCTTTTCAAACATGGCAATCCCCTGATTTCTTCATATTCAAATATTTGAATTAACCAATATAAATAATTATTCAAATATTTAAATAATTATATATAAAAGACTGTTCAAATATTTGAATAATAGTATTTTAAATTAATTCCTAATTAAAGACTAAATTACCGAATATATATTGAATTAGTAAAAAAAGTAATTTTACGAAGAAAAAAACAAAGAATAAAAAGAAATTATTTGACCAAAAAAGCAAATAGTACCGATATTCACTTAAATTTTAACATGGTTTCAACAAGGTTATTTTTTAAATTTTAAAGATTAACGGTACATGATCACTTAACTGTAGCCATTTGTCTGCATCACCAATTTCCAAAGCTTTAACTTTATCTGATGACGAAAATATATGATCCAAGTGATAAGGTTTATCCAAGTGCCTATACATGTAAAAAGTTGGCGTAGTTTCCTCACCTTCATTTTCACCAGTTAAATGGTGATATATGTCTACAAGACCACATTCAGACAATTTTTCAATTACTTCATAAACATTCTTGGCATGAGTGCCTTTTAATCTTACATCACAATTAAAATCTCCACAGATAATCATGTCTTCATTGAAGAATCCTGAATCCTTGTGTTCTTCGTAATATTTGGTTATTTCTTTAGGATAATAAATTGTTTTAGTGCCATCCATATCAGGATTGGTCCAAACACCTAAAAGATTAAAATCATCATTAACAGTAAATGGTATGAAATATCTGAGTCCCTTATCATCCAAATCTACCAATTCTAATTTTACATTATCTTTAGCAAATATTCCAAGACCATAATATTGGTTTTCACCAACCCAATAATAATTGGAAGAAAATTCACTATATTCTTTTAAATTAATTATTTCAGGATTTTCACATTCCTGAATTACATAAATATCAGCATCTTTTTCCAGAATAGCTGGAAACTTTTCACTGAATTTACCGTTGGCATTCCAAGTAACAATTTTCATATTAAGGCCTACTTAAATTTTTTCATCGTAAGATTGTTTAAATAACTTATTGAAATAATATAAATCATCTTCTGAAGAGATTACATACTCATAATCACCTACACCATGATGTCCAATATTAGACACATTTCTAACTTTGCCTTCGGAATCTCTTAATTCAGTTTCTTTTAAATTAATCCATGTTTTCAAAGATTTTGATAAAACACTTACAGTAGCAACCATTTTATTATTCACTTTAATTGCAACATAATATTTCCAATGGTTAATTTCAATATCATCATAATTGGATAAAATTAATTCCTTTAAATTATCATACAAAGATTTAATGTCATCGGATTTGTTCATTAAAGTATCTTCTTCCGTGTATTTTTTAATTTCCTTATTGACCTTATCTTTACTAGTGTTTTCTTTGGTAATTTGTTTTATTGAAGCTTGAGTATCAGTATTATTAACTTTATCAAATAAAACAGTACCATTAGAATATTTAACTACTTTCCATAATTCAAAAGCTATATCAGAAAATTCAACAGACCTTAATTGATAAGTAGTATAGCTTGGAGAGATAAACATTACATTGGTTTGTGAAAAATCAAACTCATCTTTAGATAATGCAGCATTACAAACAAGATTATACTTTAAAACAAATTCTGCTTTGTTATTAAGCAATAGGGATAAATAGCTATATCCTTGGTCGATAACACTATAATTTTTTACATTCTTATATTCAATAATTACAAAAGAATTAGTTTCTTCATTGAATGCTAATGTATCTATTCTTAAATTGTCAACCTGAAATTCAGTTGCAATAAATTTTAAACCGAATAGTTCTTCAAGGTTTTTTTCGGTTAAAATCTGTAATTCCCTTTCGTTTTTAAATTTTACCTGTTTAATTGGAGTTAATGTTTCTCCATCAATATTATATATTGGCATGTTAATCTCCTTTAAATAAAGTCAACTTTAGGTCTTGCTTCTTCCTAATTTCTTATACATTCTTCTGGTTGCTGAGTTGGATTCAATAGCTAAATGCAGGATAATTGTAAGAAATGTAATTTTCAATTTCCGGTATTTAAGTTGACTTGACTTCCTGTAAACATAATATGCCAGTGTATTGAGCTATTATCTCTTATAACAATCCTTTTCCAATAATGGATTCAAATCCATTAACATTCCATGATATAATTTTCATTGAAACCACTCAGTTGTAATATGTTGTTAATAACTTATGTTGGTCAATAAATTTATAATTAATGTGGAATTATCATCAACACCATACTTAATTGAATCCGTATTTTAAATAATCAGGATTATATATAATGAAAAATACATTATATTACAAAATATAATGAAAAGTTAATTACATAATTCAAAATACAATACATAATATTATATAATGAAAAACACATTACTTGAGGGAAACAGATGGATGAAATTGCAAGCATAACAGATACAAATTTAACCGAAACACAATTTTTCAATCGAAGAGATGAAATCAACATATTATCAAATTTATTGATCAGCACTGAATTCAACTCCGCACCCACAATACTATTAACAGGAATTAGAGGAGTTGGAAAAACAGCCCTCATCAAAAAAATCAGAAATAAATTTGAAAGGGAATATTTAGTTGTAGATATCGATTTATCCAGAAGCAGTGCATATCAACAGAAAAATCTCACAAGGGCAAGCATGATAAAAATAATCTACGACTCAATCATCAGATCATCCAAAGAATTCGGCTTAAAAACAATCAGCAATCAAATAGAAAAATATTTTAAAACAAAAAATTTCAAAATAGATAAACTCTTATCATACGAACACATCCCCATCCCAATCTTTGAAAGTGAAGACAATTATGAGAGATTGGCGGAATTTGTAATGGAACTGCCTCAGAAAATTTATGAAGACAATAATGATAAGATAAAAGGAGTTTTCATATTCATTGATGAAATCCAATTAATCAAAGATTTGGGAGATGAATTGAATGGATTTTTATGGTATATGCGCAGTTTCATTCAAACACAAAAGAATGTTGCATACATCTTTTGCGGAAGCATGAGCCTGAAAGACAGTTTAATAAATGACTTAAATGGAAATAAAGGGGCATTTGGAGGGAGGATGCTGACAATTGAAGTTCAACCATTTTCAAAAAAGACCACTGAAAACTATATCAAATCAATGAGAAGAAACATCCAACTAGACCATGGAGGATTTGAAAGATTTTACAAATGCACACGTGGAATTCCTTATTACATCAACATATTTGCAAAATATCTTCCAGAAAACCTAACATTAAGTGAAAATAACATAAGCGAATTATTCAAGGATTCAATTGATTATCTTGCAATCCATTTCGTATACATGTGGTCCAAATTAACATTCCAGGAACAGAAAATCATAATTTCACTACTTGAAAATCCAAAAAAGAGAATAGAAGTGGCAAATTCCCTCAAAGTAACTAGCGGATCACTAAACAGACCCTTAAATCGCCTTCTGGACTATGATTTAATTGAATATGCAAATGACAAATATCAAATTACAGACCCGATATTTGGATATTGGCTTAAGAACAGTTATGAAAAAAATGGAATATACCCATTTAGAAGCATTTAAAACAACCTAGTTTGAGTGTCAATGTAGATAGGTTCCCTAACCTCTTTTACAACCTCCCCAATAATCAATGGCTAATCCAGATTATGCAGTTTTTGATTCTTTTTAACCGGCTCCATGTTGGCGTTTGCATAACAGTATTGAAATTAGCTACTGCTTTTTTGATTTTTGTTTGATATATTACGAACAAATTATAGTAAAAAGTAGCGGAATTATCCGCTAATTTTTAGTGAATTTTGTTTCATATAAAAACAAATATTACTTGTCTTCAAAAAATTATTTAAAAAACAAAATGAGTTTATAAACTCCCTAAAAAAGAATATGAATTCCAGATGTTAAATCACTTCATTATCCCTTAAAAAATCAATTAAATTCAAATGAATGATTCCATCATGAGACATGTCCGCATCATCCATGGTTATTACGTATTTCGGATAATTATCTGAAATATTATTTAACGGTTTAAATTCCCTTTCAATAGTTTCTTCACTTGCCAATAAATAAGAAACTTGAATATAAATGAGTTTATTTTGTTTTTTGCATACAAAATCTACTTCCAAGTTATCAACTTTACCGATGGTGATTTCATATCCTCTTCTTAAAAGTTCCAAATAAACAATATTTTCGATTGCACGAGTGATATCCCTTTGATTGTTTCCTATTATTGCCTGTCTAAAACCCAAATCACATATATAATATTTTTCATCATGTTTTAATATTCTTTTACCCTGTAAATCTTCGCGCTTTACCTGATAAATCAGGCATGCATTTTCAAAGAATTTCAGATAATTGTAAATTGTATTTACAGATAAGTTTACCATATCTTGCTTTAGTCTTTTATGAATTTTATTTGCGGAAAAGGGCTGGCTAATGTTATACATTACAAATCTCATAATTCTATCCAACAAGTCAACATTTTTAACATTATTTCTTTGAATTATATCTTTAAGGACAATAGAATTGTATAAATCAATCAGAATTAATCTTTTATCATCACCCCTGTAGTCAAATGTTGAAGGCATACCCCCATCTTCCAAATATCTGTAAAAATGAGATTTGAAATCAGAAGTAATTTCATAGTACTCAAGATATTCCCTAAAAGAAAATGGATATATGTTTAATTCCACATAGCGGCCGGATAAATATGTAGCAAACTCGCCGGACAATAATTTTGAGTTTGATCCGGTAATATATATGTCATAATTTTCTTTTGCAAAGTAAGAATTGATTAATTTTTCCCATTGGGGAACAATCTGTATCTCATCAAAAAATAGATAAATTTTACCATCAATATTTTCAGTTTTATTAGATATGAACTCTTCAAGCTTTTTAATATTATCCATTTCAAAATAATCACTTAATTCAAAGTTCATCCAAACAATATTCTCCTTTGGGGTTCCTTGTTTTATTAATGAATCAATAATTTGTTTTAATATGGTTGACTTGCCGGAACGTCTTGCTCCTATTAAAACTTTAATAATATGTTTATTTACAAAAGGATTAATTTTATCAATATAATCTTTTCTTTGGATGATCATTAAAACCACACTTCTTTTTATAATTATTAATTTATCATAACTGTAATATAAAGTTTTCAGTATATTGAAAAGTAAATACTAAAATTAATATTATTTTCAGTTAACTGAAAATCAATATGAAAATTAGAAATATATTTCAAGCAAATGAAATTTAAATATGGAAATGCACTAATCAAATGAATCTTTGTTGTGTATCAATATAGCTAGGTTCCCTAACCTCTTTTACAACATCACCCTCTTTAACATCCCCGATCAATAATGGTGAATTTGAATTATGCAGTTTTTGATTCTTTTTAACCAGCTTCATGTTGGTGTTTGCATAGCAATACTTGCATCCATGCAGGCAGGTATTATATGCTCCGATATCCCTTCCAAATATACAGTCGCATTCACGGATTCTATATTTTCCTTTAGGGATTTTTAAATTTTTACCAATAGCTTTTTCGATTACTTCCTGAGTCATGCATCCTCTTGAATCAAAGCCGAACTGGTCAAGCAAAGTTCCTTCAACACATGTTTTCATTTTAATATTGTGTTCATTAGCTGTTTTTGAAAATTCCCTGCCTATAATTAATTGTTCATCCTGAGTAACTTCCTTTGAATTGGGAAAGTTTCTCAAGACCTTTTGATACAAATCAATGAAACTGATTGTACAATCATTCGTATAATCCCCAAGTTCAGATGCCATTTTATCAAACATTTCAATATGGAAATCCAGATTATATTTTTCAGATATGAAAATGGGGTCATATCTCCAGGATACTTTGCCGATTCCCAAATGTTCAGACAACTTTTTGAATGATTTCATTACGTTTTTATAACCTGGAACATTGGGTTCCATATCTTTTCCATAAGGAGTTATTGTTACAAACCAGTATTGTCTGAAATCATCCAGCTTATCCAAACTAGCAATCATCGGTTTTGGATTCTTAGTACAAAAACACAAGCAGTCAATTATTTTTGAATCCAACGGATATTTATAAATATCATCATTGTATGGGTTTCTGGTGCAGACTGAACCTTCATCAATTCTGTTTAAAAGCCATTTACTGAAAAAAGCGGGAATGTCAGTTCTGGAACCTGTGTTAATTATCATGAAAAAAGAAAAAGAGTTAAGAGATTTATAAATCTCTTCCGAAAATGTGTACAGCTGCAGTACCTCCGGTACCTCCAATGTTGTGAGTCATACCAATTTCAGCACCATCCACTTGACGTGCACCGGCCTCTCCTCTAAGTTGCCATACTACTTCGGCAGCCTGAGCAATACCGGTTGCACCTAATGGGTGTCCACGTGCTTTAAGACCGCCGGATGTGTTGATTGGGAAATCACCATCAATTTCAGTTTGACCTTCTTCAATAGCTATTCCACCTTTACCTTTTTCAGCAAATCCTAAGTCTTCTACAGCTAAAAGTCCATTGATTGAGAAACAGTCATGAACTTCAGTCAAGTCAATATCCTTTTGTGTAACTCCAGCCATTTCGTAAGCTTTTCTGGATGCGACTTTTGTAGATTCAATGGTAGTTAAATCTTTTCTGTCATGTAATGTTAAAGTTCCAGAAGCCTGTGCAGAAGCTTTTACATAAATTGGAGTATCAGTATATTTCTTAGCATCTTCCGCAGGCACCATAACAACAGCTGCCGCCCCGTCAGATACAGGGGAACAGTCAAATAAAGTCAATGGGTCCGCTACCATGGTTGCATTTAAAACTTTATCTACAGTAATTTCAAACGGGAATTGTGCATTCGGGTTTTTAGATGCATTTTTATGATTTACTACAGAAAACTGCGCCAACTGTTCACGGGTAGTACCGTATTCATACATGTGCCTTTTAGCAATCATTGCATATAATGATGGGAAAGTAGCTCCCTGCTGTGCTTCCCATTCTTTATCAGATGCAGTAGCAATAGCCGGAGTAGCATCAACGACATCGGTCATTTTTTCCACACCTGCAGAAATTACCACATCATGGAATCCTGAGGCAACAGCCATGATTCCCTGTCTTAAAGCCAAACCGCCGGATGCACAAGCAGCTTCAACTCTTGTGGTTGGAATTGGATTAAGACCAACATGATCAGATATAAGAGCAGCAATGTGTTCTTGCTCTACAAAAAGTCCAGATGACATATTTCCGACAAACATTGCTTCAATGTCTGCACCATCAATTTCAGCATCCACTAAAGCTTTTACACCTGCTTCAGCAATTAAATCTCTAAATGATGAATCCCATAATTCACCGAATTTTGTTTGTGAAACTCCTACAATAGCAACATCTCTCATATTCAAGCCCCCTTACATTTTAATTTTACCTTTGAATTTAGCATATACAGCATAATCAACATAGGTTTTTTTACTGATGATATCTTCTGTTTTCGGAGCCAATTCTCTTCTCTCTTCAATTTCATCTTTGACAGTTATTGCAAAACCATCACTTCCAGCACCGGATCCATATGAAATAACAAATATTTTATCTCCAGGTTCTGCAACATCTAAAATATTAGACAACGCTAAAGGTACGGCACCGGAATAAGTGTTTCCAATATTAGGAGTGAGTAATCCTCTTTCAATCTGTTCAGAAGTGAATCCTAATTTTTTACCTGCCCTTAAGTAAAACTTACCATTAGGCTGGTGGAAACAAGCATAATCATAGTCTTCAGCAGCGGTATTGGTTTCATCGAATAACATTTCGGCAGCGCTTAAAACATGTTTAAAGTAAGCCGGCTCTCCTGTAAAACGTCCACCATGAGATGGGTAAGGCTCACCCTCCCTTCTGTAAAAATCAGGAGTATCAGTTGTATAGCTGCAAGTGTGTTCAATATCGGCAACAGTATTATCATTACCAATAATATATGCGGCCCCGCCAGCAGATGCAGTGTATTCTAAAGCATCACCTGGTGCTCCTTGAGATGTATCAGCACCAATAGCTAAAGCATAATCAACCATATCAGATTGAACAAGTCCCATAGACATTTGAATGCCAGCAGTTCCTGCTTTACAAGCAAATTCCAGATCCGCAGCAGTTAATTTTGGAGTTGCACAAACTGCTTCAGCAACAATTGAAGCAGTTGGTTTTACTGCATAAGGATGTGATTCGGAACCGACATAAACCGCACCAATATTTTTTGGATCAATCTGAGCTCTTGCTAGAGCGTATCTAGCAGCAGTAACTGCAATTGTTGCAGTATCTTCATCAGAAGAAGGTACGGATTTTTCATTAACGATTAATCCTCTTGATAAAGCTACAGGGTCATCTCCCCAAACTTTAGCAATTTCTTCTACTTTAATTCTATATGAGGGAACATATGCCCCATATCCTACAATTCCTACCATTAAATCACCTTAAAATAATTATTAAAGAAATTACAAATTAATTTAATTATTTATATTATCTACTTAGTCTTATATAAAATTAACTAAATATTGAATAATTTTCTAAAGAAAACAGGAATATTAAAAAAAGAAATTTATATAAAAGGTGCAGTTGCCGGGATTCGAACCCGGGTTGTAGGCTTGGAAGGCCCAAGTAATAACCAGACTATACCACAACTGCTATAAAAAAAATGCGGCGTCCGGGATTTGAACCCGGGTCTCTAACGTGGCAGGCTAGAGTCTTAACCAGGCTGGACTAACACCGCATGTAACTAACAACATATATAATTATGTTTTAATTATATATAAAGGTTTCTATTATCTGTTGATAATCTGCCTAATTATCAGTTTATCTTCACTATCAACAGTTTTAATCAGCACAATAACTGCAAAATAGACCACCACAGATACCGCAATAGCAGCCCATATGTTTAAATCAAGAACATATAAAACAGTGCCCATGACCAAAGATGCGAAAATAATCCTTAAAATATCATGAATTAAGTGCCTGTCCGGAAGCTGGTTGATTTTTCCAAGCATGTACAGTTCCAAGACCAAAATTAAAATTTCACTTAAAACTGTTGCAACCGAAGCGCCGTAAACGGAATACTTCGGAATCAATGCTAAATTTAAAACAACATTAAATAATGCGGCGATTGTATAAATCTTTGTAACTGAATATTCCTGGTGTGATGCATTCAATACCAATGAACACGCACCATTAACAAACAAGAAGCATACTGTCCAAATCAGTATCTGTAAAACACCACCGGCTTCAATATATTCCGCCCCATAAATTGCAATAATCTGATATGAGTAAAATGAAGTAAATACTGCAATAGGAATAGTGACCAGCATCAGATATTTAATTGACTTTACAAAACTTAAATTCAATAAATCCTTCTCATCTGTGAACAATTTACTCATTACCGGGAAAATAACAGAGGTATAGATTGTATAGAATAAGGTTAAAACTGTTATTAACTTATATGCTGAATTATAAAGTCCTGTTGCATAAGTAGTTGAAAACTGTGTAATCATGACAAGATCTATTGAATAATAAACTGTATAAAAAAGACCGGTTAGAGCAAAAGGAAGTCCTGCTTTTAATAATGCCTTGTAAAAACTAAAATCAAACGACAATTTCGGTTTAATAATGTGTTTTCTAAGTGCATAAACTTCATAAAACAAACCCAATGCATTTGCAACAATATATGCCATTAAAATTCCAACTAATGCATAATCAGTACATGCAACCAACAATATAAATATCAGTGTGAATACATTGATGACAGTATTGGTAACGGCCTGATATTTCATTTTCTCATGTGCTTGGAATGAAGTAAATAAAATAGCATGATAAGATTTTATAACATTTTCAAAAGCAAGGAATACGCAAGCTAACACCAATTTAGGCTGCCAACCCATGACCAATACCGATAAGTATACTGCAATTACATAAAATACGGATAAAAACAGTTTAAGAGAAATTGCATTATCCAGATATTTATGTTCATTAGCAAAATCCGTAGAAATTGCCCTTACAACATAAGTCGAGAGTCCAAAATCAATTACAATACCAAAAAGTGCTGCAAAAGATACTGCTGCACCAAATACTCCGTAATCAGACGGACCCAAATACCAAGCAGTAACAATTGTCCAAACAAAAGCACAGACACTAGCAATAATCTGTGAGACTAGCATGAAACTCATGTTTGCAAATATTGTTTTTACCTGATTAGCCATGATATTACCTTAAATTTTTCTAGCAGTCACACAAATCCAATCGTTTTCATCATTTAAATAAGCTTTAAAGTCTTTAAAACCAGTTTTTTCCAATGAATTTCTTAAAACTTCTTCCGAATAGATTTTCATGTCCAAAAGTTCAACCAAATCATCGTATTTTTCCATTTCACCTTCCCTATATACTGCTTCATTACAGAAAAATACAATACCATCATTTTTAAGAACCCTGTTCACTTCTTTTAAGTCATTTATAAAATCAGGCCAGAAATAAATGGTTTCAAAACCAGTTACAATATCAAAAGTTTCATCGTGAAACGGCATGTCAGAAACAGATCCCTGAAGAACATTAACAATTCCCCCATCTATGAATTTTTGGTTTAATTTAGCGGATTTTTCAACACTTACTTCAGAGTAATCAATACCTACAACTCTTCCGTTTTGAGAAATTTGTTTTGCAAATCTTTCAATGTTCTTTCCGCCGCCACAGCCGATATCCAATATTTTACTATCCTCTTTTACTTCAAAGTGACTTACTCCCCACTGCGCCATGGATTCGTGAGATTTATTCATCCTGTCCAATATCTGATGTCCCAGCTCACCAACAGGTTTTCTTGCATTTTTAATAAGTTCTTTATCTTCAATATTGTGACCAGTATTTACTTTATCATTATCAACCATAATATCACTTTTTCATACCTTTACGTGTTTTAATAGCTTGACCAGTTTTTAATTCCTTAATTTCACAGGCTCCAAGCAATGCTTTACCATAAGCAAGCAATTCATCTTCTTCATTTACAATCAAAACTTCATCATTAGACCGTATATTATCATCACAGTCAACGACGAATTTACAGAATACGCTTTTGCCATCAAGTGCAAATGGTTCTGAATCTTTATTTACAACAACCCTGTTACTTAAAGACGGCATTGCAGCATGAAGTCTTCTTGCACCTTCTTTTGATAAAACCAAAAAGGAATCAGATGCCCTCATATTGACAATTAATGTTTTACCATCATAAATGTGTCTTATTTTACCTGTTTTTTTACTTTTCTCAATGTTAATGTTGCCATCAAATAATGCTTCACCCGCACCCACACCAAACTGATAGTCTGCAATAGCCTTTATTTTTTTAACATCATCTTTTGCGTATCTGATTTCTGCATCAACAAGATTATTTTCCCCTTCTATTTCTAAATCCTTAAGAACTCTTGAATGTATTAATACCTGTTCATAATATCCAGAGAATTCATCAACAAATTCCTGTAAAAACTCAACTGCATCTACATCACGTATTTTTGGAGTTGAATTTTGACTTAACGGATAAACCTCATCAACTTCAAGAGGTATCAAACCGAATGGAACATCAACAACCATAAAGTCAGCATTATCCAAATCAATATCATGTTCTTCGCCGTATCTGTAAAAGTCACCGAGTTTACCTGAAATGAATTTAGAATATGGCTTTCTTGATGGGGGAAGTAAAATTAAATCCCTCTTTTTAGGCATTGCCATTAGTTTTTGAATGTGCCTTAATACTTCAGATCTTCCCAATGATTCAGGTCCTGTGTAGAAAAATGCGGATTTTTTGCTTCTCGGATCATATTTTTCCAGATCACAGGCATACATTCCAAGTTGTCTTACTGCATCCAGAAGTGCGGGGTGAGCACGACAGCGTTCCTCTACAAGTTCCATTAAACTGCCTTCATAAATAGCTTGTCTGATACGTCTTAATTCTGCAAAAGAAACATGCAAATTGTGCTGAGCAATTAAATCTCTTCTTTGTTTTTTAGGCATTGCCCTCAGGTCATCTGGAGTGTATTTAGTGCAGACTTCACATGAGCATGGCATTTCATGTAAGTTCTCAAGCTTGTAAGTTCCTCTAGTTGTTAAGAATCTATCATCTTCTGCATACAAGATGTAAGCTGCCGAATCGAATAAATCGCATCCCATTGCTGCACATAATGCAAAAATCATAGGATGTCCCGCACCCATCAAGTGACGGGGAACACTGTCGGACAATTCTTTCATGGAATTCATTACAACATCCACCAAATCTTTGTAATGGTAAGATTCCATTAAAGGAACTACCGCACCAATAGGATATAAATCAGCATCGAGTTTTGAGAGTTGGCGGGCACAGTCTTGCCTTAAATCAAGATAAGTGGATCCCTGAACAACAGAATTCAATAACATTTCAATATTATTTTCTTTTTTAAATTCAACTGCTTCCTTTGCACGTTCTAATGTGATTTTTAAATCACTTTCCGCCTTTTCCCTGTCAACAAAAGGAGCTGTTGGAATATCAAGGCTTGTTCCAATATCGGTTTTAATTGATTCCTGAAATTCAATCACTTCCCTGTTTGTTATTTCCACATCACCATAAACAGATAACTGAAATGATCCCGAATCAGTCATTATTGGACCATCAAAGTTAATTAATTTATGCAGTCCTTCATCAATTGCCTTTTGTTTCAATTCTTCATCTTTGTAGATCAGATAAGCGTTAGTAATAACGATATCAGCACCATATTTCCCAACATCAATTGCCTGTTTTCTAGGATGAATAACCGGCATTAATGCAGGAGTCTTTACATTACCGTGTTTAGTTTTTAAAACTCCAACACGACCCATATTATCTTTTGCTTTAATTTCAAACATATTATAAACCTTATCTTTAATTCGGGTGAAAATTAATAATTCAAGTTCTTTAAAAAAAATATATCCAAAAATTTGGATTATTACAATGACTAGATTTTATTTTAATTAGAAAATTATATAAAGTTTGCTCAAAATTTTAAAGTTTATTAAAAAGAACTTTCAAAAATTAAGTTTAGATAAAATGAGTTATGAAAATAGTGCTAGGATAATTAATGATGATATTTTTGATTTAGTGAATGAATGTTTCGGTCAGGAAAAAACTAGTCAAAATAATGAAAGCAGACTTAATTTTTTTGATACTTACAAGAATTACTTTGTTTTAACCGATGATGGATCTTATTCTATTAATTCAAAAGAAATAAATCATAAAGTTGAAACATTACATACATCTACAGGTGCAATAAGTGAGTCATTCGAGAAATTTATAAAACCGATGAAATTTGATTACACAAAAGATATTGCAATTTTAGACATTTGTGCAGGATTAGGCTACAATTCATCAGCAGCCATTGCTGATTTTATTAAAAATAGCTTTGATTCAAATTTAAAAGTAGACATGGTTGAAATTTCAAAAGCAACATTTGCCTGTGGTCTTTTAGTTCCATCCCCAATACCGGAACATGACATTACAAAAAAAGCTATTGAAGACGAATTAATCAGATTAGATTATGCAACTTTAAGTTTAGAAGAATGTGAAATTCCGGAAAATATTGATATTAATGTGTTTGTTGAAGATGCAAGGCAGACTGTTCAGAATCTTGAGGACAATACATATGATGCGATATTCCTAGATCCGTTCAGTCAGAATATGACTCCAGAACTATTTTCACTTGAGTTTTTCAAAGAATTTAAAAGAATAATAAAAGACAATGGCATTGTTGCAACATATACCTCATCAGCACCAGTAAGAGCTGCTTTTATTGAAGCTGGCTTCTATATCGGTCTTGGTCCGATTTTTGGAAGAAAACAGGGGGGAACACTTGCAAGCCCGAATCCTGAAATGCTTGATTATTCACTTCCCAAAAATGATGAAATAAGAATTGCACTTTCAGATGTTGGAATACCATTTAGAGATCCGGATTTGAATAAATCCAGTGACTTTATTTTAAGTGAAAGATCTGAAGAAAGGCACAATGCACGTCATAATACTAAAATTTCATCTGCCGTTAAAACACCAATATTTCTGGGGGATGCAATGGAAAATGATGAAAAATTAAAAAGACGTGTTGAAAGAAACCTTATTAAAATGAATATTCCGTCAACAACCTCCCCCGAAGCATTCTACATCATTGAATGTGAAAAAAAATACTCAGAAAAGCAAGACAGAGAAAACAATTCAACAGCCAGAATATTGGATATGAAAAAAAGATTAGAAAAAGTTAAAGATGGAGATTATACTTTAACATAATATCCGCTTTTAAGCAGATATGCTTCTATTTCTGATGATCTGACTGGTTTTGATACAAGCTTTAAATCCCTACCGCTACCATCATGATTATGCCCGAAAACAGACCAGTCGGCATCACAATACTCATCATCTCCAGTGTAATGCATGCAAATAATGATGCCATCTAAATTGCCCTCATCATAATGGGCCGGACGGCTAGGTGTTTCTGGGAAAGTTCCGCCATCAGTATTACCGGAAGCCCAAAAGATGCTCCAGTAAAGTTCATTGCTCCCGCAGATCGGACAGGTTCTATCCACTTCAGTTTTATAATATGTATAACCATACTTAGCTGTTTCACCAGAAGCAGATGGCCTGCCAATCACAAGCATTGTTTTGCCATCTTCTGAAACACCAAACTGATCATAAGATTTACCTTCACCCTTTTTTACAACATTAATCTTTTTGGTTACCTTATAGCCTGTAGATAAATCTTTACAAACTACAGTATGCACACCAGCATCCTTAAATGTGAACTTATAACCTGCAATACCTCTTGAATCAGTTTTGACTTTATGTTTTACACCATCAATAGTCATCTCCATATAAGTACCACTAGCTACCTTACCATTCTGCTGTAAAAGCTTGGCAGGGAATAACCCTTCCTTGCCTTCAATTGCATTGACATTAATAGCACTGATAGAAGCCAGTTTTACAGTTACTTTTTTATTTAAAACATAGCCTGTAAAAGGATCTACCGATTTGATGTTATAAATCCCTTTATCTAATTTGAACTTAACGGTTGCAACACCATTTGAGTTTGTAGTTACTCTTTTTTTAACACCGTCAACATAAACTGTCATTTTAGTGTTTTTAGCAATGTTTTCACCTTTATAAAGTTTCACTTTAAATTTTGAAGTGGTGCCGGTGAAAACTGTCATTGATTTCGCTTCCAGTGTTGATAACACAGTAATTGTATTGGATTTCTTCTCACCGGTATTTGTGTTAATTGAAGTAATCTTATAGGTTCCAGGTTTTGAAATTACTTTAATATAAGCCACACCTTTGGAATTAGTTTTTTTATAGAAATAAGATCCTTTAGTGTAGAATTTAATGGTTTTACCAGTTAATAATTTACCATTTTTACCATAAAATGTTGCTTTAAAAGTTTTTGAGCTCCTATAATGTTTTTTCAGATTGCTTGATATGATTGAATTTTTTACAGTTATTTTATTTGAAATGCTGTATCCATTAGGATGCATTGCATAAATATTATAAGTTCCGATTTTTGAACCGACATATAATTTAGCTATTCCTTTAGAATTTGTTTTCTTGGAATATGTTTTGCCATTTAATTTAAATTTGACATAGGTATTGGATAATGGGCTACCATCACTTTTTAAAAATGTAGCTGAATATGGTACTGAATGTTTATAAGTTGTTGAAACATCATTTCCAGTTATAACCGGCAATACATTAATCTTATTTTCTGTAGTTAAATTACCGTAGCTAGCTGTGATTACATAATCGCCCGGTTTTAAATTTATGATTAAAAAAACTTTACCTGATGCATCAGTGCTTTTATTATAATCTACACCATTAATGTTTAAATTAATAGTTGCATTTTCCACAGAATCATTTCCATCAGATAATGATGCTTCATAACCAGATCCTGAGTTATAATACATACTTACATCGCTGCCCTTCAAAGTATAATTTTCCTGAGGGTTTGAATCATTTCCTTCATTTATAGATATGTCCTGAGATACAACCGATGGAGGTTCAGCCTCCTCATCACTAGAAATTACATCATCAGTAGAATTTGTATCAGTTGCAACAGCTGCAGAAATTGATAACATAAAAACTAATGTTAATAAAATTAAACTAATTTTCTTATTAAACATGAATAATCTCCATTTAACATTTTATTTCGTGTTAATTGTTATTTGGTTTTATGTATAAAAAGCTTTTGTTTTTTAAAATAAGCTCAAGTAAGCCTAAATTAAGAAAATAAAGAAATAAAAGGATAAAAATAATAACAAATATATTGCAATAATTAAAATTACTAACAAAAGAAAAAATTAAATAGAAATTCGAATCGTCAAAATAACAAATTGGCAATAAATAGTTAAAATACACAACAATCAATACATCACATATTAACCTAGCATCATCTAACAATTTTTTGCTTATAACTCCTGCTTAATGATAAATCATGAATAACGATTGAAAACAGATTAAAATGAAAATTAAAGTGTTTAAAAAGAGTTAATGAAAAAGGTAAAATAATGTTGAAAAGTTCTTATTCAACAGTCACACATTTTGCTAGATTTTTAGGTTTATCAGGGTCATGCCCTTTTTCAAGAGTAATATAATATGCAATCAGCTGAAGAGGAACAACATAAACTAAAGGTGCGATTATCTCATTTACTTCCGGATTAATTGTAATAATATCATCTGCTTTAGTTTTTAGTGCATCATCATCAGCCGAACCAATAGCCAGTACATTAGCTCCTCTGGATTTAACTTCTTCTAAGTTACTCATTGTTTTCCTGTGAGAATCTCCCGGTGGCGCAATAACAACAACAGGAATGCCTTCATCAATCAAGGCTAAAGGACCATGTTTAAGTTCCCCCGCAGCATAGCCTTCACCATGAATATAAGTAATCTCCTTAAGTTTCAAAGCTCCTTCAAGAGCAGTGGGATATGAATAACCTCTTCCCAAGTAGAAGAAGTCACGAGCATAATTATATCTTTTTGAAATTTCTTTGATAAAATCAATATCTTCAAGAGCCTCATCAATGAAATCCGGAACTTTTTCAAGTTCTTCAAGCAATTCTGTATTTTTGGCAAGCAGTGCAGCAAATAAATAAATTGAAGTAAGTTGGGCCACATAAGTTTTTGTCGCTGCAACTCCAATTTCCGGACCTGCCTGAGTTTGAATTACATATTCCGCCCTTCTTGTAATTGAAGAACCTGCTACATTAACAATACCTAAAGTTTTTGAAGTTTCATTTGCCACATCCAGGGCCTTAAGTGAATCAGCAGTTTCACCGGACTGTGAAATAAATATAACTAAAGTTTTATCATTTAATGTATTGGCGGAATATTTAAACTCGGAAGCCAGAATAACATCTGTTGGAATGCCTGCAAGAGATTCTATTAAATATTTTCCAGTTAACGATGCATGATATGATGTTCCGCATGCTACAAAGCATATTCTTTGAATGCCCTCATCAATATCATCAATAATTTCCTGAATATGTTCCCTTTGAGTTAAAGTATTTCTAACCGAAGTTGCTTGTTCATTGATTTCCTTAATCATGAAGTGATTATAACCCTCTTTTTCAGCCATTTCAGGTGTCCAGTTAATTGTTTCAATTTCTTTGCTGACTGGATTATCAAATTCATCATGAACAACGACACCATTTTTATCAAGAATGACTATTTCCCCCTGTTCAGGATAAATAATGTCGCGAGCATATTTTAAAATAGCTGGAGAGTCGGATGCAAGGTAATATCCTTCCCCCCCGATTCCAACAATTAATGGAGAATCCTTACGGGTTGCAACAATTTTATCAGGTTCATTAATAGATATTGCTGCAATTGCATAAGTCCCATGTATAATATCAACAGTTTTCCTAACTGCATGTTCAAGGTCAAAACCTTCATTTGTGAATTTCTCAATTAAATGAGGAATAACTTCAGTATCAGTATCAGATTTGAATACATGACCTTCACTTATTAACTTTTCTTTAATTTCCAAGTAATTTTCAATAATACCATTATGAACAACAGCCACATCTCTTCTTTCATCAACATGAGGATGTGAATTTAATTTGGAAGGATCGCCATGTGTTGCCCATCTCACATGAGCAATACCATAATTTCCAGGCATATCAGATAGGTTTAATTTATTATCAACTTCCTTGATTTTACCTTTGTCTTTTTTAATGTGAATCTTATCTTCACTGTAAGTGGCAAGACCTATTGAATCATATCCCCTGTATTCCAATTTAGAAATACAATCAAAAAGAATTGGAGCTACATCATCATCATTTTTTAAAATACAACCAACAATTCCACACATCTAATCACCCTGATAATTATAGATATCCTTATACATGCTTACAACATCACCAATTACCAAAATAGCCGGAGTATTTATTTTTTTATTTGAAATATCGCCTAAAGTACCGAATACTAAATTCTGATTAGCCAATGTCCCGCTTTCAATTGCACAAACTGGAGTATCGGCTGAACGATATTTCATGATTTCAGCTGTGTTTTCACGAATATTACCAATACCCATTAAAATAATTAAAGTGTCTGCAGTATAATCCCAATGAACTTGACTTTCCGGTTTTGTAGGATCTTCATGACCAGTTACAATCGTGAGTGATGTTGCAACACCCCTATGAGTTACTGGCAGTCCAAGAGAAGTTGGTGCTCCAATAGCTGAAGTTACACCTGGAATAACTTCAAATTTGATATCATGTTCCATTAAAGCCAATATTTCTTCTCCTCCACGACCAAAGACAAAAGGATCTCCTCCTTTAAGTCTAACTACATTTTCATTATTCCGAGCCTGCTTTATAATTAAATCATTTATTTCATCCTGAGTTTTGTAATGCTCACCTGCTTTTTTACCCACATAAATTCTCTGTGAAGTTTCCGGAGCATGAGCTAATATTTCTTCATTAGCCAAATAATCATATAAAACAACATCTGCTTTATTTAAAGCTTTGACCGCTTTAAGAGTTATTAAATCAGCATCTCCAGGTCCCGCACCAATTAAATAAACTACCATACACACCACTTTTTTATAAAAATCCTTTAAAGAAGTTTAGACCATCATCAGAACCGAATATTGATTCGCAAGCTCTTTCAGGATGCGGCATCATAGCAACAACCAAACCTGATTCATCACATACACTTGTAATTGCTTCAATAGAACCATTAGGGTTTTTACCTTCAAATTGCAAAACAATCTGATCCTGATCTTTTAGTAAATCAACATCTTTTGTGTAAAATCTTCCTTCTGCATGTGCAATCGGAAGGTCAATAATTTGGTCTTTTTTAAATGCTTTTGTAAATGGAGTTCTGTTAGTTGCAACTTTTAATTTAGACCATTCACAATTGAATTTAGGGTTTTCGTTTGTAATAAAAATTCCAGGAATGAGACCGATTTCGCCTAAAATTTGAGCACCATTACAAATTCCAAGAACTGGTTTTTCTTCTTTTACTAATTCTTTTATTCCATCGATTACTGGTGTAATGGAAGCCATTGCACCGGCTCTTAAGAAATCCCCATAAGAAAATCCGCCAGGAATTACAATACCATCAAAGTCAGTCAGTTTTTCTTCACTCCACCAAACATATTCCGGTTCAAGACCTGCAAGCTCGCAGGCTTTTGCAACATCCCGGTCACAATTGGTTCCTGGAAATCTAATTACTCCAATTTTCATTTTCTCACCTTATTTACCGCAAGCCATGTTTTGTGGAATAACATTAATCTTATAATCATGAATTACAGGATTACAAAGTAATCTTTCACACATATCAGTTACATTTGATCTGATTACTTCCCTATCTTCACCTTCCATTTGGAATTTAATGATTTCATCAGTTTTTACATTTTTAACTTTATAACCAAGTAAATCTAGAGATCTTTCAATTGTAGTAGCTTCTGGGTTCAGCATTCCCCTTTTAAGTGAGATTTTAACTTCAATATCAAATAACATTTAAATCACCTTTTCGTCTTCCGGCATGATTCTATTATAAACTTCCATATAAGCAGTCATAACTTCATCATCTTTTCCTTTTCTAAATAATTCTTTATCTAACATGTCCAATGTTTCACTATCCCATAATCTGCATCCATCAGGAGATATCTCATCACCTAAAAGAATGTTTCCATCTTTATCCTTACCGAATTCGACTTTATAGTCAACTAAAATAATTCCTGAATCAGCAAAGAATTTAGTTAAAATTTCATTGATTCTCAATGCTTTTTCAGTTAAAATATCTATTTCTTCTTGAGTAGCTATTCCTAATGCTTTGATAATTGAATCATTGAGCATAGGATCATGATATTCATCATCTTTGAAATCCATTTGAACAATTGGTGGATTTAATTTAGTGCCATCTTCAATTGGATATTTACGCACTAAACTGCCAGTTGCAATGTTTCTTACAATAACTTCAATAGGAATCATTTCAAGTTTTTTTGCAACCATGACATTTGGTTCAGGAAGGTCAATAAATTGAGTTGCAACACCATTTTCCTCCAATACTCTAAATATTTTAGAAGATATCACAGCATTATAAGCTCCTTTATTTGCCATTATTTCTTTTCTTGCACCGTCACCAGCAGTCATGTCATCCCTAAACTCAATGATTACTTCATCATCATTATCTGTGTTGAATACACTTTTTACTTTACCGCTATTAATTAACTCTTTTTTGTTCATGATATCAACAGAATAAATAAATTATTAATACTGTAATTTTTAGTTTTAATATTATATAAAAATAGTTAAAAAATAAGAAAAATAGTAGTTTTATAATTTATTAATATAAATTACATCATCTTTAGCATGCCCAAATTTCATACCATTTAAAAGGCCATTTGGAAGCTTTGACAATATAATTACAGGATACATATCATCCGGTTTTATAAACATTTTATGAACAACATCCTGACGTGTTTTAACTACTATTTTATAGTTTTTATCAATTCTAAACAACTCTCCATCAAGGAAAACTTCATTAAAGGATTGATCAAGAAGATAAGGTGGAAACTCCTCTTTGATATTGAAATGTTTTAATAATTCACTAAAAATCATTATCTCATTCCATGCTTGGGAGTTTATCTTGATCCGAATCATATGAAGAACCTATTAATTTACCAGTATCAACATCATATTGACGGAAATTACCATCACTATATGTTACTTCACGGTAATATCCTTCACCTTGCTGTGCATTAAATTTAACAACTTCACTTACAACATAAGGTTCGGATGAAGTGGTATTTTTATCATCACCTGTTGCATTTGGAGCATCATTTGTTGCATTTGTTATATTCGGGATGCAAGATTTTATAGTGGTATTGTTGTTATCACTAGTGTCATCATGCATAGAAGTGTATGCAATAGCACCACCAACAATCACCAATGCGATAATTACACCAATCAAGATTATAACATAGTTTTTCATAATTTTCACCTCAATAAAATTTTGTTAAATATAATTAGACATGCATATTAAAATACTTTTCTGTTTTGAAAATGAAAACGAATAAAGAGTAATTTGAATTAAACTAACGCAAAATGAGCAATATTATGAGAAATATTATTAAAACTGCTTGTAAATGCTTTAAATATTTGTTTTTTTTAATTTCACTTATTATGCAGATATTAATTGATATAATTTTTCCATCAATACCCAAATCAATGTTAAAGCAGAAAATATGATTTAAAACTTCTTTTGAGAATATAAAATGTTTCTGAAGCATCTGAAGCTTCAAAAATATGCTAAAATACCATTAATATTAAAATCAAGCGAATATTATCATTTGTTTCAAATGTTTCAAAACAAGTAAATACAATTAAAGTTCAGTGCCCATGTTGAAATTGACAGTATATGAATATTATACCACCTAAAATCTTTTAAAATGGATATTGGTTCCATAAGACAATTTAAAAAAAATAATAATCAAAAAAAGAAAAAGAGAGTGTTATAAATTAAGCATAACACTATACTCTGTCTTCAGCATTATCCCATTCAGGAGTTTTAGCAGGAAGAACAGTAAAGATCAAAGTAGCAATTAATAAAACAGCGGCTGAAATTATTGTAAATATTAATTGATCCATTGTACCATTGTTGACTACATCAACCATACCACCAATCCAAATAACAGTTACAAAAATAGGTAATATGTATTTAACAATACCCAACCACCATTTACCAAGTTTAATTGTTTTACTTCTCGCATTTAAGAAATCAATTAATTTTTCAGCTTCAAATATCCAAGCAAATACAATACATTCAGCTACAACCCCGATTAATAATGCTATCTGGTTAATAAATGTATCCACATATCCAAGTAAGGATCCGCCGTAAGCAGTTGCATAAAGCATCGATACAACAGCACCAACAACACACAATATTGTCATTGTCCTGGATCTTGTTAGACCGAATTTGTTTTGAATTGAAAAAGACAATGGTTCAATTGTAGATAAAATACTTGTAAGACCGGCAAGATAAACTGTTAAAAAGAATAACGGTCCAAGTACTAATGCCCAATCACCCAATACATTAAATACAGTTGGATATGCTATAAATACAAGACCAGTACCTTGAGTTACAAGGTCTGCAACTGCAGTTCCGGATTGCAGGGACATATAACCTAAAATTGAAAATACTCCTAATGCTGCAAAATTTTCAAATATGGAATTTGCAAGTGCAATAGAAATTGTATTTGTAATTAAATCGGAACCGTCTTTTGTATAACTTGCATATGTAAATGCAATAGACATGCCCAAACTTAATGAAAATACAATCTGTCCGAATGCAGCCATCCATATTTCAAAGTGAGTTAAAAGTGACCAGTCCGGATTAAATAGCTCAGCAAGACCAATTGAAGATCCAGGCAATGTAAGTGAAAATACTACAATAACAACCATGATTAAGAACAATAACGGCACCAATATTTTTGATACCTTACCTAAACCAGATTCAAGGTCTTTATGTGAAATAAACCAAATAATTACCCAGCCTGCAAGCATTGCAATAGCAATAACCGGAATGAAAGTGAATAATCCATTCATGGAATCACTAGATTGTAAGAGAGTAGTTGCAAAGTAAGTGTTCGGATCTGCTCCCCAACCTTTAAAGAAACTCAAAACCATGTAGATTCCATCCCAGCCTAAAATAGCAGAGTAATAAATCATAATCATAAATACAGCAACTGGTAAAAACCAGCCTAAATACTCCCATTTGGCATTAATCTTTCTGATTGCTTTTGCAAATGAAGATTTATAATTATATCCAACACCATATTCCAAGATCAAGAAAGGAATTCCCATTAAGAGAATTGCTACAATATAAGGGATGTAAAATGCACCCCCACCGTTAGAATAAAGTACGTAAGGATATCTCCAAATGTTT
Source organism: Methanobrevibacter gottschalkii DSM 11977 (assembly GCF_003814835.1). Taxonomy (NCBI): domain Archaea; kingdom Methanobacteriati; phylum Methanobacteriota; class Methanobacteria; order Methanobacteriales; family Methanobacteriaceae; genus Methanobrevibacter; species Methanobrevibacter gottschalkii. The sequence goes on along the minus strand of NZ_RKRG01000002.1, from coordinate 312,722 downwards.
CCAAGTCCAACAGCAGAACCTATCATTGCAAGGATGAATGACATGTTGCTGCCCCATTCGTTTTTATCTGACATTTTTTTACAATTTCCTATAATTTATACTAGAAATTTTTGTATGTAATGTATTAAATAGATTACTTTTTAATTTAGGAAAATTTTAAGTTTATTCAAATAAGATGTTTTAAAAATAGTTATTTTGAATAAAATGTTATTTATAATGTTGATATAAAAAAGCTTTAAAAAATAAAAAATCGAAAAGATTATAGTTCATATGGACCAAAATCCAAGGTTTCTGTAATATGATTATATCTGTCCTCTTTTGGAGGTAAACTCATATAATCCCCATACAAACTTTTTAAAATATGATCATAGTTAACAGGCACATTAACTTCAATATCTTCAAATTTAACTTTTATTATAGATTTAAAATCATCCCTACGAAATATTTGAGGGTATTCATCTGCATTAGCAGATATATCAAATACAAATTCGGCATCAGGATTTTTATATTTATTTAAAAAATTTAAACATCTTTTATTTATTTTTGATGGTTTAATTCCAAATAAATTTAAAATATGGTAACATGCATGAGTTATTACTTTTGTAGAAAAAGGCAAATCATTTAATTTTATTTTAGACATAATCAGCAGTTTATTATATAAAAATGATTTTTTAAGTTGATAATTCCTTTTGAATTTGCCATTAGCCAAATCATCTAAAACAAAAATATCCATATTTATTCCAATATGAAAATCAACCTGATTAACCCAGTCTTCCTCAAATTTAGTATTTTTAAGCATTAATTTTGAAAGCAAATGAAAATAATCTTTTTCAGTTTCATTGGACAATAATTCATACTTATCACTTTGAGATGAAATAAAAATTTTTTTGAATTTTTCAAAATCATCACGAAACATGATTACATCCAGATCATCATCCCAAGGAATAAACCCGTTATGCCTAATGGTTCCTAAAAGGGAACCAGCATACATGTAATATGTAAGATTATTTTCCTCACAAATTTTAATGAAATCCTTTAAAATCATTAATTCCAAACTTTGCAGATGTTTTAATGTTTTATCATCATATTCATTATATTTCAAAATACCACTTAAAATTCATTGATTTAAAAAGTTCATAAAGCTTTTTTTGTTTTCTAATGCTGTTGTAGTCGGCCTTCCAAGATCAGCACGTGAACCAATTGAAGATAATACTTCAATAAAGCATAAATTACCCATATTTTTTACTTTAATAAGTTCTTCATCCAAATCATCAATATTATCCACAGAAACTGCATAAGAATAACCACAAGCTTTTGCAATAGCAACTAAATCAGTACCTGCCGCTGCAGTTGGCATTCCACCAACGGTTTCATGAGCACCATTATTTATTACAATATGAATTAAATTATCAGGATTAACATTTCCAACAACCGGCATTGATCCCATATGCATTAATAAAGCTCCATCACCGTCAATACACCAAACACGTTTATCCGGCTTATTTATTGCAATCCCTAGAGCAATAGAAGAAGAATGCCCCATTGAACCAACTGTTAAAAAATCATGTTTATGAGCTTGATTTTTAGATTCCCTTATTTCAAATAGCTCACGGCTTGCTTTACCCGTTGTTGATACAATTGGATCACTATCAGATACATTAACAATGTGTTCTATAATTTCTTCACGAATTAGTTCATTATCATTTTCATAAATAGTTTTCCCATCATAAGTTAAAGCATTTTTAAGAATAACAAATGCAACACTTTTACCTGATTTTAAAACATTATTAAATTTAATCATTACATCATTCAGTTCATCAACAGAAGTTTCCGGACTGACTGTAAAGTTCTCAATATCCATTAAATCAAGCAAATCACAAGTAATTTTTCCTTGATAAATATGTTGAGGTTCATCATGAATTCCAGGTTGTCCCCTCCATCCGATGACAAAAATAGCTGGAATTGCATAAACTTGATCATTTAAAAGTGATGCAACAGGATTGATAATATTTCCTTCACCACTATTTTGCATATAAACGACTGGAACTTTTCCAGTTGCTAAATGATAACCTGCAGCAAGAGCGGTGCAATTACCTTCATTAGCTGCGATTAAATGATGCTTTTCATCAATGCCATATTCATTTATCAAATAATTACATAATGCTTTTAATTGTGAATCCGGAACACCAGTATAAAATTCACAATCCAAAACATCAACAAAATCTTCAACTTTCATTATGATTGATCCTATTTATTTAATTGTGGAGTGATTATCTTTTCAATGAGAAATTCAGCGGTTTTTTCAATTTCATCATATTTTACTTTTTTCGGTAAATCTTCACCAAATGCTTTTTCAACTTTTTTAATTAAATCATCAGTGTAGATTAAGGTTGCATCAAGAATATCTTCCACACCATCTAAAGCAAGGGATTTACGATTTGCTTTATCCATTTCATCAAATGTAAATACAGATTCATCAATCCAAGCAGAAATTTTACCCTCTTTATAACCAATAATTACAGGATATCCTCCAATATGACCAAACGCTCCTGGAGAAAATATTTTTTGATTCTCACCGGTGCGTATTGCATCAATTATTGCTGAAATAATACGATAATTACTAGAAGCATTCATCATATTCCTTTTTTGATCAACGGGCATACTAATTGAACATGCATTATAAATTTCATCATGAGGAATGTCTTGTTCATCGCCTTTGTAGTATATCTTGAGAGGCAAGTCCACACCTTCGGTTTGTCCTTCTTTACTAATACATACATCATGGAAATGAGCTGCTGCAAAATTAAAGTCAACATTCCAGAAATCATCCACCCCTAAAATATTTGCTACTGCAAATTTCATTCTAGGAATTAAGTGATTTAAATTTCCACTTCCAAAGTCAGGATATGCTTTTTCAGCACTTTTAAGCCATGGAATAACTGCATCAGAGTATGAAGTGTTAATGACAACTGCATCAGTGTCAACATTTTCACATGCTTCCATAATATTTTTAGTAAATTTAATTGACAAAGGAGTCCAAATACCGTAAGCCCTTACATTACTCCAAGATATACTTCCATATTTAAGACCAGGATATGCTCTGCTTGAATTAACAATAAAATCAGGATTATGTTTACTGATTGCTTTTTGAATTGAATCAATATCGTTTAAGTCAACACCTGCTTCAACTACAATTTGAGATTTGTTAACTTCACGAATAAGACCTGCAACACGGACAATATTAACATCAGATTGCATTTTTTCCTGATTTCTTCCAACAACTACTAATTTTATCGCAGCATCATTTTTACTTACTAAAAAGTCAAGCAAATATGTTCCAACACTACCTAAACCAATAATCATTATTGTAATTTCATCATCTTTTACATGTTTTTCTACTATTTTTAACCTTTCATCTAAATTTTTCATGTTATTTCCCCCAGTATTCTTTTATATATTGATAATCAGCACGAGTATTACAATTAACCCAATGTTCCAATCCGATAATCTCAATAGTATCTTTATTTTCAACTGAATCAAAATATTTTTGGATAATGCCCAAATTAGTATCATCTATACAATTTTCATAAAAATAATCATTAGCTATTTTAAGTAATTCAATATCTCTAAATTTCCAAGTTTGACCTGAATTAAAAATAGCTTTAAATGGTTCATTTAAGATTAACATTCCATGATTACTGTTAAATAAGTAATGGTATTCATCATTTTCATTTTGATATAAAACAACAGATTTATTTGAAAAAATTGGTTCTCTATTGAATGTTAAAACATTTTTATCAGAATCGATTACCTTTGTTAATGATTCTGAATCAATGTCCAAATCACCTTCTACAAAAAGTAATTCCTCAATACCATCAAAATTATTTAAAGATTCTTTGATTCCTAAGTATAAACTGTAACCTGAGCTTAGATCAGCATAACGGTCGTTTTCAACAAGCATGATTTTTTCCTGTAACTCTATAGGAATTTCTTTATTGACATATTCAGTTAAATCAGAGTATTTGTATCCTCCAACAACAACTATTTTATCACAATATGATAATTTATTAATCATTTTATAAATTAAAGTGTCTTTAGGATTTTCTTCATAATATATGCATTTTAACATCTTTTCTTCTTCAGAAATATCTTTATTGAACCTGCTGGAAACACCAGCAACAGTAATAATGGAAATTTTCAAGTCTATTCACCTAATTTTTAGTGTAGTTCTCAATACATTCATCCAATCCTTTATCCAAGTCAATAATTGGTTTCCAGTTAGTTCTGGTTATAATTTTTTCAGTGGACAATAGTCTTCTTTCAGGATCAGATTCACGGTAACCTTCAAATTTAATAACAGGTTTATCAATTCCCATTTTTTTAGCAATTAATATTGCCAAATCAATAATTGAAATTTCTTCATCTGTTGCAACATTATAAATTGTACCATCAAGTGCAGAATCAGTTTTAGCTAATTCAATTACTGCACTACAACTATCATAATTATTTAAGAAAGTTCTGCAATTCTTTTTAGAATTTTCAAGTAAAACAACTTCACCCTTGTTTTTAAAGCTATCAATAATATGTGGAATAATATGTTTTGGATACTTTTCATCTTTACTGTAAACATTGGCAAAGCGAATAGAACATCCCTTGATTTTGCCATTATCTACAGAATCTTTCATAAAAAACTCTGTTAACAATTTACCAGTTGCATAACTAGTTCTTTGACTGTGTTCTGCATCAGCCATAGTGATGAAATCAGATTCTTTAACCCCACCCTCTTCATTCCATGAATTCATGGAATAAACTTCTGATGTGGAACAATTAATGTATTTTTCAGCACCCACACGAATAGCCTGTTGTAAGAAGTCATTCATACTAGCAACATTAGTTTGATAAGTTTCATAAACTTTATAGAAGTGTTCGGTATGAACAACAGCTGCACAGTTAATATATACTAATTCATCGAAATCATCTTTAATACTTAAAACCAGTGCTTCAATTTTATCCATATCATCATTACTGTTTAAGTCATATTCATAAAAATCAAAACGACCGTCATTAATACAATCGCTTACAGTATCAATTGAAGATGCATAAAAATTATCGAAGCCGATGATTTTCACTTCATCTTCATTCTGATTTAACAACTGGCGAACTAACTCGTTACCAGTCATTCCAGTAACACCACTAATAATATATAATATATTCATAATATCCCTTAAATTCCATTTTTTAATCTTTTTCTATAAAAATCATCAATATTACCATCATATAAATCCATAGCATCATATTTAGGGTATTTAACTGATTTTAATTCGATATTCATTAAATCAGTGTCTAAAATTGCATATTGAGCATTAGGATTATGATTTCTAGGCTGGCCAACAGATCCCGGATTAATAAACAATACGGATTTCTTATTTCTCATGTCCGGATCATCAACTTCATAAAACTTTTGAAAAACATGAGGATAATGGGAATGGCCTGATAAAACAATGTCATAATCAATATAATTTCCATTTAAATTATCTGGAAAAATAGCTTTCCAATAATAATCCGTTAAAGATCCATGAACTGCTAAAACTTGTTTTTCACATATTTCAAAATCTAATTTACCCTCTTTAACCAATTCATTGTTTAAATAGCTCCTAGAATCGTTAGTTAAAATAGAATCAGTAAATTTTGCTGATTCAACACCTCTTGAGCTTGAAAAATGTTTAAAATCTTTTGTCAAAATAGCCATTTCATGATTTCCCCAGATATTACAGATTATTTTTGAAGATAAATTATCACGGATGAACTCAACAACTTCATTAGACTGCATCCCATAATCAATTAAGTCCCCTAAAAGAATTATATAATCGGTTTTTTGTGTACTTAAATCCTTAAAAACTTCTTTTAGAGCAAATAGATTTCCATGAATATCCGATAAAATTGCATATCTTGACATTTAACCACCTTACAATTCATCTATTAAAGTAATAATTTTTTTAATAGACAATAACTTTTCATCTATTTCATGAGCCCTATGATGTTTTAAAATACTTTTTGCAGCATTTTGCATTGATGGAAACGCTGCTCTTAATAACTGATTTGCATAAATTACAATATTAACTCCATGCGCTTTTAATTCATCTTCAGTAATTGTATTATATGAAGATGGAACCACTACAATTGGGGTTTCTTTATCTTCTGCTCTAAACTTGTCGCAAAATTCTAAGATTTCGTCTGGTTCTTTTCTTCTGCTGTGAATCATGATGCCATCTGCACCAGCATCACGAAATGCAAATGCCCTTTTAAGTGCATCATCCATACCTTGTTCTAAAATAAGACTTTCAATTCTTGCTATAATCATGAAATCCTCAGATAACTGAGCATTTTTACCTGCAGAAATTTTTTCACAGAAATGATCAATTTCATCTTGTGTCTGTTTAACTTCATTTCCAAACAACGAATTTTTCTTTAATCCAATTTTATCTTCAATAATCACTGCTGAAACACCCATTCTTTCAAGAGATCTTACAGTATAAACAAAATGTTCTGCTATTCCCCCTGTATCCCCATCAAATATGATTGGTTTTGTAGTGACTTCCATAATGTCATTAATTGTTCTAAATCTTGAAGTCATATCCACTAATTCAATATCGGGTTTACCTTTTTCTGTACTGTCACATAAGCTTGAAATCCACATTGCATCAAATTGGTCAATGTGTTCATCGTCAGCAACAACAGTTTTTTCAGCTATTAAACCTGTTAATCCACTGTGCACTTCAATTGTTTTTACAACAGGAATCATGTTTAATAATTTTCTTAATCTGGCTCTTCTGAGTTCAGGCATTGCTAACTTTTCTCTCATTTGCCTATCAACTTTTTGTATTTTTTCATTGAAAGTATATGGAACTTCGATTAATTTCCCCCCATACTTATCAAGAACAGAAATAATATTTCTCCTTATAACCTTCATAGATTCTTCAGACCAGTTATCTCCATGAATAATATAATCCGGTTTGAGTTCAGAAACCACATCATCATACATAATTTTATTTTGAACAATTACATCTTTTATATCCGGAATCTCTTTAACTAATTCAATACGTTCTTCAGTTGTTTTTAAGGGAAATCTATTATATTTGACCATTTCAGAGTCGCAAAGAACTCCGACAACAACATCTCCATATTTTTTTGCTTCATTAATTAAATTTAGATGCCCATCATGAATAATATCGGTACAGAAACAAGTATATACAATTGGATTATCAGATTTCATAATATTACCTTAATAAAATTTATGTTTATTATATTATAAATTTTAAAAAAAGAAATATTTAAAAATTTCCAACACATAAATAAAATTAATTAAAAAAAAAAGATAATGGGAATACAATGTTCAGGACAAAACGATACGATGATGAGACTCTAAAACATTTACAAAAAGTCCAAATGTGTATTTTAAAGTATTTCATTAAACTCTGTGAAGAAAATGATTTAACTTATTTCATATATGGCGGAAGCCTACTTGGAACCATAAGACATAAAGGGTTCATCCCATGGGATGATGATATTGACGTGATAATGTTTAGAGAAGAATTTGAAAAATTAAATAAAATTATAGAGAAGGATATTGATGATAAATACAGATTTATCAATGTTTTAAATGAAGAAACATACCATTACACATGGGGCAGGTTAATGCTAAAAAATACTGTAATAAATGAATGGTGGGCAGATCAAGTTGATTACACTCAAAATATTTTTATTGATGTATTCATTTTAGATAATATTCCAAATAATAGCTTCAAAAGATTTATTCATAAATGGGTTAGTTTTTCACTTAATCAGTTAACCATGTATGCATTCATTAAATATGACAATCAGTCAAAATTAAAAAAAATATTACAACAAACAATACATTATTTAATAAAAATAATCCCTATTTCAGCATATGGAATTAAAAAAAGATGTGTGAATTCTTATCGCAAATACCAAAATGATGACTGTGATGACATATGTGATTTCCCGGCAATATGCCAAATGCCAATTTATCATAAAACTGATTGGTTACCTCCAAAAAAAGCACAATTTGAAGATATTGAAGTAAATATACCGAATAATTATGATAAAGTTCTTACCAGAACATACGGAAATTATATGGCATTACCCCCAGAAGAATCCAAATGGAGTCCAGCACCTGACGAGATTGATTTTGGCGAATATTAAAAAAACTAACCAATTGTTTAGTTTACTAATTAAAATATGAAAAAATAAAAAACTACTCGAATTCGTCATTAATCTTTTTAAGTTCATTTATAGCAAGTTTAAATGATTCATTCATATCTTCAATTGAATCAAAGAAACGAGAATTATACTCTGAGTATCCGTGCATTACAATAGCTTGTGGGATACTCATATAACTTTCACCATACCATCTTTTAAGCAACTCTTCAGATTTATTTGGGCATTTAAGATCATATCCTTCAAATTTATGTGTTTTTACTGGGAAAAACATGCTTGAATCATAAGATCCTACATATTCATCAGATCCATCTATACCTTCACCAACATATTTAGTTTTCTCAAGAGTTAAGCCTAATTTATCAAAATGCTTATTAAATTCTTTTTCATAAGAAAAATCATCATCTGCAAAGAAATTTCTAAATGACACTTTAGCCGGACGATAATGTTTATCATAATGATTTAGGGATTTTTCTTCAATATAGTCATATGGAAATATATCTAACCTAACCATCGGTTTTAGCCAACCTATCTGTAAAAATAATGATTTACATAAATTCGGTAACTTTTCATTATACTTACTATCAAATTGTTTAGGTGCTTTATTATAATCGTGAAAATAAACATCATGCCCCAATTCTTCATCATAAAGAGTTTTAACATTATTAAAATAATTTTCTCTAAAACCGACTAATTTTGTTAAACCAATATTTTCTTTTAAAAATTTGTGTTTATTGATTTCGGAAGGCAATACCTCGATTAATTTATTATAATCATTTCTAATCATGATGATATCACAATCATCATCCCATGGAATAAAACCATCATGACGAATAGCACCCAATAAAGTTCCATAAGCTAAACAATAATCTAAATTGTATTTTTTACATATATTATCAATGAATCTTAATAATTCAGCATACAATAATTGAATATTCCTTAAAGTACCTTCAATTTTAACATCAGATGACTTGAATAAATAATTTAATGTATAATTAATCTCCTTTTCATGTGTTTTTTTCTTGTGGAATGGTTTAGCTAATTTGATACAAAACAATATAAATCTCTCAGAATAACGAATTTTTTTAGGTAATTTATAATAAAGTTCAGTTAAATTCATTTAAAAAGCACCAGTAATGTTTATTTCAAAATATCATATCTAATATTAACAATTAATATATATTTTAGGAATTATTAATAATAAATATATTACATTACAAAACAATAATAATATTAAAACTAGTTAAAAAAAATAACTATATTTACTCATTTAACCCTAAACAATAATATGAAAACCAAAAAAGAGAGAATATTTTATTACGATTTTTTAAGAGCATTTGCAATTATTGCAGTTATTATTTGCCATGTGGACTATTTTTTTGGCCCACTAACAAGTACAACACAAATAATTGTTCAAATGACTTTTCATGATATTGGAAGAATTGGTGTGCCAATATTTTTAATGATAAGCGGAGCGCTTCTATTAAATCGCGAATATCCTGATTTAAGTCAATTTTTAAAGAAAAGATTTGTAAGGATTATTTACCCATTTATCTTTTGGATAATACTTATTTTAGCTCAAATATATTATTATGGGGGCAATCCAACATATCTCTGGAAAGTATTTATTGGTGAACCCTCAATTACTTGGTATTTTTGGGTTTTAATTGGAATTTATTTATTTCTACCAATACTCAATTCATTTGTAAAAGAATATGGTGAAAAAGGTTTAAAATATTTTTTAGCTATATGGTTTAGCATTATAATTTTACAAACATTTAATGTTTATCCATTGTGGACTAACCTTGATTTAAGCTATTTTGCTGGTTATGTTGGTTATCCAGTTTTAGGTTACTACTTAGAAAATAAAGAATTTAAACTAAATAATGAAAAAATTTGTATTCTAGGAGTTATCACTCTTTTAATTTCATTAAGTTGTTTTGTATACTTAAATTACATAAATAGTACTGCTATCCATTCTATTTATCAGAATATCCCAATTGTATTTATGGGATTAGGTTTATTCATATCTATTAAGTATGCAGATAAATTAAACAAATTTAAAGCGATAAAAGATAACTTCATTGGCAAAAGCATTATTTCTTTAAGTATATGTAGTTATGGAATGTACTTTTCACATGTAATTGTAACTAAATTTTTATCTTATTACAATCCCCATTCCAATCTAATGTTTCCATTAATGTTCATAATGATAATTTTTTTATCTTGGTTAATGCCTTATATTTTAAGCAAAATTCCTTATGTAAGAACATTTAGTGGAATATGATCCATATTAAATCAATCTTCATTCAAAAGATTAATTTTTTATTATATTTTTAGAAAAAACTATTCCTTATGACCCCATTTTCTATACAAATTTTTAATTTTTTCATTATTATACAGAATAGAGTAAATATCAGAAATAATAATTGCTAAATAAAAATGTTTTTTTAAAATCAATTTATTTAATAATATGAGTTCCTTTCTTTTAAGAACAACTTCTTCATCTAATGATTTTTCAAAATAATAAATTTTCGGGACAGCTTCTTTTTTTTCTTTCATAGATAAATTCGAAAATATTAATAACAAACTTCCCATATTACTAATTAAAATCCGCTCTTTAGAAAATGGAATATCCTTAATTAACTCCATCACATTAGCAAAACCTTTTAAAAAATAGTTAAATTTAGATAGGTTATGAGTATGAATTACAGAATCTTTATTTTCAAATACATTATACATATATAATGAATCATTAGGCAATAATGTAACTTTTTTTGAGTTAATTAGAGTTTTAAAATAAAAATAAGTATCTTCAGCCAATGTATCTTCTGGAAAAGAAATATTATTTTTTAATATTAACTCTTTGTTAAAAATTTTACCCCATGGTGCAACATGATTATAACTAAGTAAAATAAAATTTCTTTGATTTAAAAAAGGATTAATATTAATTACATCTGATTTATCATTACAATCATGTAAAATATTAATTTTCATTCTCTCCCCATTCATATTCCAGAAATGAGAACCCATTACAAAATCAGATTTTTCATTAACAATGGTATTATAAAGCAGTTCAAAAGCATTAGGCAGATATTCATCATCAGCATCTAAAAACATTAAGTAAGGTGCTGATGCATATTTAATTCCAAGTGATCTTGGTTTTCCTGGAAGTCCTGAATTTTCCTTTAGAAATATTCCAATAACATTTTCATATTTATCAGCATATTTTTTAATAATGTCTTGAGATCCATCATTAGATTTATCATCAACTAAAATTAATTCAATATTCTTAAAACCAATTGTTTGATTGATGATAGAATTTATTGCTATTTCTAAAGAATCAACAGCATTATAAACCGGTGCAATAACACTAATCTTAAAATCCATACTTCCACACTTAAAATTGTCCATTTTATCAATAATATTTACAATTAATTTAATAATACTTTATATCCCTTTTTAGATATTTAAACATTATTTACATTAGTTAATTTTTAAAAATAGATTCAGCTAATTTAATATCAAAAGGACGAGTTATTTTAAAATTATTTTGATCGCCGGGGAATAATTTTACATCGGCATTCCTTAAATGGAAAAGCACCATAGCTTCATCTAATTTAGATATTTCCTCTTCTGATAAATCTTCATAAATATCTAAAAATTTATCAATGTTAAATGACTGTGGAGTTTGTGCATGACATAAATATTTCCTTAATGGAACACCAGTAAGCTTCCCATCTATTTCTGTTTCAAATATAACATCTGTTGCAGGTATTGCAGCACTAGCTGCACCAACTTCAATTGCGTATTTAATACTATCTTTAATTAATTTTTTAGACACAAATATTCTTGATGCATCATGAGTTACTAAAATAGAATCTTTTTCGCAATTTTGACCTTTCATATATTGAATTGAATTTAATATAGTGCCATTACGAGTTTCTCCACCTTCAATAACAATTATTTTATCATTTTTAGGGAAATATTCATCCATTAAATCATTTGTTTTATCAACACATTCTTTTGGAGAGGATACAATAATTTTATCTAATTCATCAACACTTAAAAATATTTCAACAGAATGAACCAAAATTGGCTTATTATTAATGTTAACAAACTGTTTAGGTTTTCCTTGTTTTAATCTACTCCCTATACCACCAGCAAGTATTGCTGCACAAATCATCAAACCATCTCACTATAATTTATCCCAAAATATTTCAAATGCTTTTTTAGGATTAATTCTATTGATAATTACATCATAAGTAAAATCAACTGTTGCACAATCAATATTATGTTTTTTACATAATTTTTTCATTATTACAATTGTATTTTTTCCTTCAAAAAGAACACCTGATGCTTTCTCATCAATTACAATTCTTTGACCATATAAAACACCCAATGTATGGTTCCTACTTACATTTAAAGTAGAAGCAGTAATAATATCCCCAAAACCACAATAATCATCAACAGTGTTCCTATTA